>JAEWGK010000009.1 GCA_023388385.1 Actinomycetes bacterium
GCACGACATGGCGCTCATCAGCATCGAGCAGCTCATCGAATACCGGCGCCACCACGAGACCCTCGTCGAGCGCGTCGTCGAGACCCGCATGCCGACGGACTTCGGCCTGTTCCGCGCCGTCGGCTACCGCAGCCTCGTCGACGGCATCGAGCACGTCGCCCTCGTCGTCGGCGACATCACCTCCGACGACGGACGGGACGTGCTGGTCCGCGTTCACTCCGAGTGCCTCACGGGCGACGTGTTCGGCTCCCGCCGCTGCGACTGCGGCCAGCAGCTGCACCGCTCGATGGAGATTGTCCAGGAGGCCGGCCGCGGCGTCATCCTGTACATGCGCGGCCATGAGGGCCGGGGCATCGGCCTGATGAGCAAGCTCGAGGCCTACCACCTGCAGGACGCCGGCGCGGACACCGTGGACGCCAACCTCGCGCTCGGCCTGCCGGCCGACGCCCGCGAGTACGGCACGGGCGCTCAGATTCTCCGCGATCTCGGCGTGCGGACCATGGCGCTGCTGACCAACAACCCGACCAAGCGCGCCGGCCTGGGCGGTCATGGCCTTGAGGTGGAGCGCCGCGTGCCGGTGCCCGTCGAGGTCAACGAGGACAACATCCGGTACCTGCTGACCAAGCGCCAGCGGATGGGCCATGAACTGCCCTGGCTCGACGACTACATTGGGGAGCACGGGTTCCCGGAGGGCGCCGCCCCCGCGGAGCTGCCCGGACGCATCGCCGAATGCCCGGCCTGCGGCGGCCATCACGTCGAACCGCACGGCCACTAGACCCGGGACCGGGGCGCCCCCGAACGGAGCGTCCCGGACCCCGCGCACGCCGCGCGGGGCGGACACGGACGCAGAAGGAGACAACGTGAGCGGAGCCGGACTGCCGGACATCACGATGCCGGACGCCAGGGGACTGACCGTCGGCGTCGTCACGGCGCACTGGAACGGGGACATCACTGGCGTCCTGCGCGAGCACGCCATCGCGGCGGCGCAGGAGGCCGGCGCGGAGGTCGACGACCACGTCGTCGTCGGTGCTCTGGAAATCCCCGTCGTCGCACAGGCGCTCGCGCGGCGCTGTGATGCCGTCGTCGCCCTCGGCTGCGTCATCCGCGGCGGCACCCCCCACTTCGACTACGTGTGCGACTCCGTGACGCAGGGGCTGACCCGCATCGCGCTCGACGAGTCCACGCCCGTCGGCAACGGTGTGCTGACGTGCGACTCGCATGAGCAGGCCGTCGCCCGCTCCGGAGCACCGGGCTCGGCCGAGGACAAGGGCCGCGAGGCGATGATCGCCGCGCTGCACACCGCCCTCGTGCTCGCCCACGTCGACGACGCACCGTCGCCCAACGGCGGCGAGGAGGGTGAGGTGATCGCATGACGGCCCGAGCCGGAAACCACCCGGACGACCGCACCTCCGCCCCGGCCCGCGGCGCCGGCGCTAACGGGGAGTGGGCGCTCGTCGTCACGTCCAAGCGCATGAAGGCGTGGGGCTGGGGTCTCGCCGCCGCCGCCATCGTCATCCATCTGTTCATGGGCGCCGTCGTCGGCGTCGGCGACACCGGCGCGGCCGTCACGCCGATCGACGTCGTCGCGTATCCGCTCATCGGCGTCATCGTCGCCGCCTGCGCCCTGTTGCTCACCCGCCCGCGCGTGCGCGTCAACGAAAACGGCGTGGAGGTCCGCAACTTCCTCGGCCCGCGCTTCTACGTCTGGGCCGATATCTACGGCCTGAGCTTCCCGGAGGACGCCGTCTGCGCCCGCCTGGAGCTGCCCGACTTCGAGTTCGTCCCCATGTGGGCCATGCCCGCCTCCGACGGCGAGCGCACCGTCGACGCCGTCACCCGGTTCCGCGAGCTCGAGGACCGCTGGATGCCCGAGGACTAGCCCGTGGCGGATCCCTCCTCGTACCGCCCCGCCCCCGGCACCATCCCGCAGGAGCCGGGGGTGTACACGTTCCGCGACTCCGACGGACGCGTGCTCTACGTCGGCAAGGCGAAGAACCTGCGCGCGCGGCTGTCCAACTACTTCCAGGACGTCGCCGGCCTGCACCCGCGCACCCGGCAGATGGTTCTGTCCGCCTGTCAGGTGCGCTGGACGGTCGTGCGCACCGAGGTCGAGGCGCTGCAGCTCGAGTACACGTGGATAAAGCGATTCCGGCCGCGGTACAACGTCATGTACCGCGACGACAAGAGCTACCCCATGCTCGCCGTCAGCGTCTCCGAGCAGTACCCGCGCCTGTTCGTCTACCGGGGGCCGCGGCGGAAGGGGGTGCGCTACTTCGGCCCCTACGGCCACGCGTGGGCGATCCGGGAGACCCTCGATCTGCTCACGCGCGTCTTCCCGGCGCGAACGTGCACCAAGGGCGTGTTCAACCGGCAGCGGCAGCTGGAACGGCCGTGCCTGCTCGGGTACATCGACAAGTGCGCCGCTCCGTGCGTCGGCCGCGTCAGCGCCGTCGAGCACCGCGAGATCGTCGACGGCTTCATGCGCTTCATGTCCGGCGACACCCGGCAGCTCGTCCGCTCGCTGGAGACCGAGATGACCGACGCCGCCGAGCGCCTCGACTTCGAGCGCGCGGCCCGGCTGCGCGACGACCTGCAGGCCGTGCGCCAGGTCATGGAGAAGCAGTCCGTCGTCCTCGGCGACGCCACCGACGCCGACCTCATCGCCTTCGCCACCGACGAACTGGAGGCCGCGGTGCAGATCTTCCACGTCCGCGCCGGCCGCATCCACGGCCAGCGCGGCTGGGTGGTGGAGAAGTCCGGGGACACGGAGACCGGGCCGCTGCCCGACGACGCGCCGGACCCTGCGCTGCCGCGGTTGCTCGCCGACTTCCTGGCCCAGTTCTACGGCGACTCCGCGGAGCACGCCCGCGTCGACGGCGACGAGTCGACGTCCGCGGCCGACGCCGTGCCGCGCGAGATCCTGGTGCAGGTCGAGCCGCAGGACGCCGACGGCGTGCGGGAGTACCTCTCCGGCATCCGCGGCTCCCGCGTCGACCTGCGCGTGCCGCAGCGCGGCGACAAGCGCGAGCTGCTGGAGACGGTCGAGCGCAACGCCGCCGAGGCCCTGACGCAGCACAAGCTCCGCCGCTCCGGTGACCTCACCGCGCGTTCGCAGGCGCTGGAGGGGATCCGCGACGCGCTGTTCATGGACGAGGCGCCGCTGCGCATCGAGTGCACCGACATCTCCCACACGCAGGGCACCGACGTCGTCGCCTCGCTCGTCGTCTTCGAGGACGGGCTGCCGAAGAAGTCGGACTACCGCCGCTACCGCATCCGCGACGCCGCAGGCGACGGCCGCAGCGACGACGTCGGCTCCATCGCCGAGGTCGTCCGCCGACGCTTCCGCCGGCACAACGAGGACAAGCTGGCCATGCCCGACGGCGTGGACGGCACCACCTTCGAGGACGAGGCCGACGTGGTGGAGGAGGCCACCTCCGAGCGCCGCTTCGCCTACCCGCCGCAGCTGTTCATCGTCGACGGCGGCGCCCCGCAGGTCGCCGCGGCGCAGGCGGTGCTTGACGAGCTCGGCGTCCACGACGTCACTCTCGTGGGCCTGGCCAAGCGCCTGGAGGAGATATGGGTGCCCGGCGACGATGAACCGGTCATCCTGCCGCGCGGCGGCGAGGCGATGTTCCTCATGCAGCGCATCCGCGACGAGGCCCACCGCTTCGCCATCACGTACCACCGCCAACGGCGGTCGAAGCGCATGCGCGCCTCCGTCCTGGACGGCATCCCGGGACTCGGCCCGCAACGGCGCAGCGACCTGGTCAAGCACTTCACGTCGGTCAAGAAGCTCACCGCCGCGTCAGAGGAGGAGATCCGCGAGGTCCGCGGCATCGGCCCGGCGCTCGCCGCCACCGTGTACGCGGCCCTGCACCCGGACGCCGCCGCGAACGGCGCCGACGGGGGCGCGGACGGCTCCAGCGGAGCGGGGGGCCGGCACGTAGGGTTGGGGACATGACGCAACCGACCGCGCCCGGAATCAGCCCGGATCCATCGCTCGTGCTCATCACCGGCATGAGCGGATCCGGACGCAACACGGCGGCCCAGGTCCTCGAGGAGATGGGCTGGTACGTCGCCGACAACCTCCCCCCGGAGCTCATCGTCCGCATGGTCCAGCTGAGCTTCGAGGGTGATTCGCCGGTCGAGCGCCTCGCCATCGTCACCGACGTTCGCTCCCGCGCGTTCGCCGGCTCGCTCGGCGACGTCCTGGACAAGCTGCGCGACACGGGCCACCGCCCGCTGGTCATGTTCCTCGACGCCGACGACGACGTGCTCATCGCCCGCTACGACAAGGTTCGCCGCCGCCACCCGCTCCAGGAGGACGGAACGCTGGTCGACGGTCTGAAGCGCGAGCGCGTCATGCTGGCCGGCATCAAGGCGGCGGCGGACATCGTCGTCGACACCTCCCGGATGTCCATCCACGATCTGCGCCGCGAGCTCGAGCGCCAATTCACGGATCCGGAGACGGCGCGGCAGCACGTCACCGTTCAGTCCTTCGGCTTCAAGCACGGCGCCCCGCGCGACGCCGACATGCTGCTGGACGTCCGGTTCCTCCCGAACCCGTACTGGGTGCCGGAGCTGCGCGACCGCCGCGGCATCGACTCCGACGTCTCCGACTTCGTCCTGGAGCGTCCGGAGGCCACGCGGTTCCTCGACCTGATCCGCCAGATGGTCGAGGTCGCGCTGCCCGGCTACAGGCGGGAGGGCAAGAGCTTCATGACCATCGCCATCGGCTGCACGGGCGGCCACCACCGCAGCGTCGCCGTCGCGGAGGCCCTCGCCGACCACCTCCGCGCAGTGCCCGGGGTCGTCGTCGACGCCGTCCACCGCGACATCGCCCGCGACTGACCCGCCGCCGGACCGCGCCGACCGCGCGCCCCCGGACCGACCCGCCCCGCCGCCCGCCCCGCGGCCGGGGGAGAGAGAGGATCCCGCACCATGACCGCCATCACCTGCCTCGGCGGCGGACACGGCCTTTTCGCGACGCTGCGCGCCGCCCGGTCACTGACCGACGACGTCACCGCCGTCGTCACCGTCGCCGACGACGGCGGCAGCTCCGGCCGCATCCGGCGCGAACTTGGCCAGATCCCGCCGGGCGACCTGCGCATGGCCATGTGCGCCCTCGCCGCCGACGACGAGCGCGGGCGGCTGTGGGAGAGCGTCGCCCAGCACCGTTTCGGCGGCACCGGCGCGCTCGCCGGCCACGCCGTCGGCAACCTCCTCATCGCGGGCCTCGTCTCCGTACTCGGCGACGAGGTCGCGGCGCTCGACGAAGCCGCCGCGGTGCTCGGCGTACGCGGCCGCGTGCTGCCAATGTGCTCCATCCCGCTCGACATCGAGGCCGAGGTCGTCGGGCTCGAGGACGACGCCCGCGTCGTCAGGCCCGTCCGCGGGCAGGTGGCCGTGGCGACCACGCCGGGCCAGGTGCGCCGTATCCGCCTCATCCCCGACAACCCGCCGGCGACGCCGGAGGCAGTCTCCGCCATCCGCGACGCGGACCTGGTCACCCTCGGCCCCGGCTCATGGTTCACCTCCGTGCTGCCCCACCTGCAGGTGCCGGGGCTGACGGAGGCCCTGCGGGAGACGACGGCTACGCGGGTCGTGGTGCTCAACCTCGTCTCGGAGCCGGGGGAGACCGCCGGGTTCTCCGCCGAGCGCCACATCCACATGCTCACGCAGCACTCCCCGGGGCTGACTGCCGACGCGATCATCGTCGACGAGCGGACGGTCACGGGGGTCAGCGAGCTGCGTTTCCTCGAGCGCGCGGCTGCGGGCCTCGGCGCGGAGATCGTCACCGCCGACGTGCAGGAGATCGACGGCGACGGCCGCTGGACCGGCCGCCACCAGCCGCGGAAGCTGGCCGCGGCGCTGCAGGGCCGGCTGGCCGGGTAGGCTTTCCGGGATCGGAGGGGAGCGCCGCAGCGGATGCGGGCTCCACGGCAGGACGCGACGGGCCGCCGGGTGCGGACCCGAGGGAGGAAGGTGCGCCGGTGGCGCTGACGTCGAACGTCAAGGACGAGCTGGCCCGCGTGGCCGTCACGCAGGACGACGTGCGCAAATCGGAGGTCGCGGCGCTGCTGCGCTTCGCCGGGGCGCTGCACGTCGTCGGCGGGCGCATCGTGCTGGAGGCGGAGGTCGCCTCGGGCGCCGTCGCCCGGCGGCTCATCGGGTTCGTCCGCGACCTGCAGGGCGTCGACGCCGAGCTCATCGCAGTGGGCCCCGGCGGCCTGCGGCGCACGACCCGCTTCCTCGTCCGCATCACCGACGGCGCCGAGGAGCTCGCCCGCACCACGGGCCTCATCGACCGCGCCGGCCGTCCCGTCCGCGGTCTGCCCCCGCGCGTCATCGGTGGCTCCGTGCTGGATGCGGAGGCCGCCTGGCGCGGCGCGTTCCTCGTCCACGGCACGCTCACCGAACCCGGTCGCTCCTCTGCGCTGGAGGTCGCGTGCCCGGCGCCGGAGGCGGCGCTCGCACTGGTCGGCTGCGCCCGCCGCCTGGGCCTGTCCGCCAAGACGCGCGAGACGAAGAACGGCGAGCGCGTCGTCCTCCGGGACGCGGAGGCCATCGGCGCCCTGCTGACCCGCATGGGCGCGCAGAAGACCCGCCTGGAGTGGGAGGAGCAGCGGATGCGGAGGGAGGTGCGCAACAACGCCAACCGCCTGGCCAACTTCGACGACGCGAACCTGCGCCGCTCCGCCCGCGCCGCCGTCATCGCCGCCGCCCGCATCGAGCGCGCGATGGAGATCCTCGGCGACGACGCCCCGGATCACCTCGTCGCCGCCGGCCGGCTCCGCGTCGAGAACAAGCACGCGACGCTCGACGAGATCGGGCGGCTGGCCAACCCCCCGATGACGAAGGACGCCATCGCCGGGCGAATCCGGCGCCTGACGACGATGGCGGACAAGCGCGCAGCCGAGCTGGGCGTGCCCGACACGACGGCCGCCGTGCCGGACGATCTGCCGGACGACGCGTAGGGGCCGCCGGCGCACCGTCGACATGGTGGGGGAGTGTCGCGGGTGCCCCCGGAGGGGGACTCGGAGGGGGCGGCGCGCCGCCCCCGGGGGCCCTGCGAAACCGTGCGGGCACACGTACACTTTCACTGAGCCCGGCGGTTCCGTCAGGAACGTCGGACGGGTCTGACACCAATCCCCCAAAGGAGAATCACAGTGACCGTTCGTGTAGGCATCAACGGATTCGGCCGCATCGGCCGCAACTTCTTCCGCGCCGCCCTCGCCAACAACCCGGACCTGGAGATCGTCGCGGTCAACGACCTGACCGACAACAAGACCCTGAGCCACCTGCTCAAGTACGACTCCCTCCTGGGCCGCCTCGACGCCGAGGTCACCTACGACGACGAGTCCATCACCGTCGGGGACAAGAAGATCATCGTCTGGGCCGAGCGCGACCCGAAGAACCTGCCGTGGGGCGAGCACGACGTCGACATCGTCATCGAGTCCACCGGCTTCTTCACCGACGCCAACGCCGCGAAGGCCCACATCGACGGCGGCGCCAAGAAGGTCATCATCTCCGCCCCGGCGAAGAACGAGGACGCCACCTTCGTCGTCGGCGTGAACCACACCGACTACGACCCGGAGAACCACCACATCATCTCCAACGCGTCCTGCACCACCAACTGCCTCGCGCCGATGGCCAAGGTCCTGGACGAGAAGTTCGGCATCGCCAAGGGTCTCATGACCACCATCCACGCGTACACCGGCGACCAGCGCCTGCACGACGCGCCGCACAAGGACCTGCGCCGCGCCCGCGCCGCCGCCCTGAACATCGTCCCGACCTCCACCGGCGCCGCCAAGGCCGTCGCCCTGGTCCTCCCGCAGCTGAAGGGCCTGCTGGACGGCTACGCCCTCCGCGTCCCGGTGCCGACCGGCTCCGTCACCGACCTGACCTTCGAGGCGAAGAACGAGGTCTCCGTCGAGGCCATCAACGCCGCCATGAAGGAGGCCGCCGAGGGTGAGCTGAAGGGCGTCCTGGCCTACACCGACGACCCGATCGTCTCCAAGGACATCGAGACCGATCCGCACTCCTCCATCTTCGACTCCGGCCTGACCAAGGTCATCGGCAACCAGGTCAAGGTCGTCTCCTGGTACGACAACGAGTGGGGCTACTCCAACCGCCTCGCCGACCTGACCGAGTACGTGGGCGAGCGCCTCTAAGGGCCCGTCACCCCACACCCTTCGACCCCGGGCCGGGGCGCGCGCCCACGGCGCGTGCCCCGGCCCGGCGTCATTCACGCGGGACCGGCGCCGCGAACCGGCGGCGAACGCCCCGCACGCGGAACACCCCCAAGGAAGGAACACCCCGACCATGTCCGTGAAGACCCTGCAGGACCTCCTCGACGAGGGCGTCGAGGGCCGCTACGTCCTCGTCCGCTCCGACCTCAACGTCCCCCTGAAGGACGGCGCTATCACCGACTTCGGCCGCGTCGACGCCTCCGTCCCGACCCTGAAGAAGCTGTCCGAGGCCGGCGCCAAGGTCGTCGTGACCGCCCATCTGGGCCGTCCGAAGGGCGAGGCCAAGCCGGAGCTGTCGCTGGCCCCGGTCGCCGAGGCCCTGTCCGAGCGCCTGGACCGCTACGTTGCCCTCGCCGGCGACGTCTCCGGCGAGGACGCCCACGAGCGCGCCAACGGCCTGACCGACGGCGACGTGCTGCTGGTGGAGAACGTGCGCTACGACGCGCGCGAGACCTCCAAGGACGAGGCCGAGCGCGAGGCGTTCGCCGGCGAGTTGACCGACCTGGTGCCGGGCGGGGCCTTCGTCTCCGACGGCTTCGGCGTCGTCCACCGCGCCCAGGCGTCGGTCTACGACGTCGCCAAGAAGCTCCCGGCCTACGCCGGGGACCTGGTCCGCGCGGAGCTCGAGGTGCTGCGCACCGTCGCCGAGGACCCGGAGAAGCCCTACGCCGTCGTGCTCGGAGGCTCGAAGGTCTCCGACAAGCTGGGCGTCATCGAGGCGCTGGCCCCGAAGGTCGACAACCTGATCATCGGCGGCGGCATGTGCTTCACCTTCCTGGCCGCCAAGGGCCTGTCCGTCGGCTCCTCCCTGCTGCAGGAGGAGATGGTGGACACCTGCAAGGAACTGCTGGAGAAGTACGGCGAGCAGATCGTGCTGCCGACCGACGTCGTCGTCGCCTCCGAGTTCGCCGCCGACGCCGACCGCAAGACGGTCGACGTCACCGAGATCCCGGACGGCTGGATGGGCCTGGACATCGGCCCCGAGTCCGCCAAGGCCTTCGCCGCGGTCCTGGCCGAGGCGAAGACCGTGTTCTGGAACGGCCCGATGGGCGTGTTCGAGATGGAGGCGTTCGCCGACGGCACCCGCCAGGTCGCGCAGGCCATCATCGACTCCACGACGGGCGGCTGCTTCTCCGTCGTCGGTGGCGGCGACTCCGCGGCGGCCGTGCGCACCCTCGGCCTGGACGAGGACGGCTTCAGCCACATCTCCACCGGCGGCGGCGCGTCGCTGGAGTACCTGGAGGGCAAGGAGCTCCCGGGCGTCGAGGTCCTCGAGTCCTAGCGCCCCGCCGGCCGGCCCGCTCCGCCGGCCGGCGCGCCGCGCACCCCGAACCACCGAACGAACCGCCCGCGCGCCACGCGCGGGGGAAGGAACACGCATCCCATGGCACGCAAGCCCCTCATCGCCGGCAACTGGAAGATGAACCTCAACCACCTGGAGGCCATCGGCGTCGTCCAGAAGCTGGCCTTCGCCCTGCCGAAGGAGTACTACGACAAGGTCGACGTCGCGGTCATCCCGCCGTTCACGGACCTGCGCTCCGTGCAGACCCTCGTCGAAGGCGACAAGCTGGCCATCACCTATGGCGCCCAGGACGTCTCCATCCACGAGAAGGGCGCCTACACCGGCGAGATCTCCGGCCCGATGCTGTCCAAGCTGGGCTGCCGCTGGGTCGTCGTCGGCCACTCCGAGCGCCGCGAGTACCACGGCGAGGACGACGCGCTGGTTGCGAAGAAGGCCAAGGCCGCCATCAAGGAGGGCATGGCTCCGATTATCTGCGTCGGCGAGCCGCTGGAGATCCGCGAGGAGGGCACCCACGTCGACTACGTCGTCGAGCAGGTCAAGGGCTCCCTCGAGGGTCTCACGGACAAGGACGTCGCCGCCTCCGTCATCGCCTACGAGCCGGTCTGGGCCATCGGCACCGGCAAGGTCGCGTCCTCCGCCGACGCGCAGGAGGTCTGCAAGGCCATCCGCGAGGCGGTCCGCGAGATCGCCGGCGATGTCATCGCCGACGCGATGCGCATCCTGTACGGCGGCTCCATGAAGGTCGACAACGTCGCCGAGCTGGTCGGCCAGCCGGACGTCGACGGCGGCCTCGTCGGCGGCGCGTCCCTGGACGGCGAGGCGTTCGCCAAGCTC
>JAEWGK010000111.1 GCA_023388385.1 Actinomycetes bacterium
CCGGAGTTCACCGACGATGAGCTCGTCGGCATCGCCGAGGCCGCGGGCGTCCCGGACATCGAGCGCTTCCGCTCCGACCTGGACGGCCACGTCTGGCTCGACGCGGTCCACGCGGCAGGGCAGCACGCCCAGCTGGTCGGCGTCAACGGAACCCCGGCGTTCATCGTCGGCGACCAGGGCGTCACCGGCGCCCAGCCGTTCGAGGTGTTCCACGACGCCATCGAGGTCCAGCTGTTCAAGGCCAGCGCGGGCCTGTAGGCCACGTCGCGGGAGCGGTTGGCGGGGCCGTCCCGCCGCGGCTACTTCGCGCGGAAGTACTCCACGGTGCGGCGGACGCCCTCCTCGATGTCCACCTTCGGCTCCCAGCCGAGGACCTCGCGGGCGCGGGTGGCGTCCAGCGCCGACCGCGGCACGTCGCCGAGGCGCGCCGGGGCATACTCCGGGTCGTCCTCCGCGCCAGCGGCGTTCGCGACGAGGGTGTGCAGCGCGCGGTCGGAGGTCTCCACGCCCGTGCCGATGTTGAAGCGCATGCCGCCGCCGACGTCGCCCGCGGCACGCATGAACGCGTCGACGACGTCGCCGACGTAGACGTAGTCGCGGGTGTTGCCGCCGTCGCCGAACACGCGGGTCGGCTCGCCGGCCAGCAGGCGCTGGGAGAAGATGGCGACGACGCCGGCCTCGCCATGCGGATCCTGGCGCGGGCCGTAGACGTTCGCCGGCGCGATGTGGCTGCACTCCAGGCCGTAGAGGTGGCGGAAGGTGTTGAGGTAGACCTCGCCGGCGTACTTCGACGCGGCGTAGGGGCTCATCGGATCGGGCGTCACGTCCTCCGAGACCGGCAGATGCTCCGGGGTGCCGTAGATGGAGCCGCCCGAAGACGTGTGCACGATCTTCCGGACGCCGGCCTGGCGCGCCGCCTCCGCCATGCGGATGGTCGCCATGACGTTCACCGAGGCGTCGTACAGCGGCTCCGCGACGGAGCGGCGGACGTCGATCTGCGCGGCCAGATTGAATACGACCTCGGGGGTGTCCTCCCCCGACAGGCGCGTCCAGTCGAACTCCCGGATGTCGGCCTCGACGAATCGGACGTCACCGTGCGCGCGGGCCTCCTCGAGGTTCGCCAGCGAGCCGCGGACGAGGTTGTCCACCACGGTGACGCGGTGGCCGTCCGCCACGAGCCTGTCGACGAGATGGGATCCGATGAAGCCGGCGCCGCCGGTGACCAATGCGTGCATGGGCCGGACCCTACCGCAGGAGACGCCATCCGGCCGGGAACCCGGGTGGGGTTCCGAATCGCCGACGGGAGCGGGGCACGATCCGCGCCGGACCGCCCCTAATCCTCCAGCTCCACCCGCGGCAGCCACTTGCGGGAGTTGACGGCGATGACGGCGGTCATGAGCACCGCGATGACCATGCCGCCGCCGAGCATGACCGGGTAGGTCATCCACTCCCAGACCTCCCGCAGCTTGGTCAGGATGGCGGGGAACGCGAAACCGATGTACGTCAGCGCGTAGAAGATGCCGGTCAGGCCGGCCAGGTCGGACGGGCCGGCGATGCGCTGGACCTCGTTGAGGCCGGTGAACATCCCCAGGCCGTAGCCCATGCCCAGCACCAGCGCGGCGATGACAGCGGACGGGACGGACGGGTCGGCGGACATCCACGCGGCCAGGCCCATGCCGACGATGACGATGCACATCGCGGTGATGGAGCCGCGGGCGCTGTGGCTCGACGCGATGCGCGGGCCGACCTGCTGGATGCCGAAGCCGAACAGCAGCGCCGCGAAGGTGACGATGGCGCTGAAGAACACCGGCTCTCCGACGTGGTCCTGCATGAGCGACGGGATGATGGCGTAGGCGACGCCGGCGGCACCGAACACCCACGGCGCGGCGACGGCGGCGACGAAGATGAAGCGGGGGTTCTTCACCGACGGGGTGCGCAGCGACTCCATGAGCGGCTCGTGCTCGTGGTGCGGCGGGACGATGCGGGTCTCCGGGACGCGGGCGAGCGCGACGATGAGCGGGATGGTCAGCACGATGTGGACGATGTACGGCAGCTGGCCGGGCAGCGGCGCGAACTGCGCCAGCGTGCCGGCGACGCCCGCGCCGATGCCGAAGCCCAGGGTTAGGCCCATGGACTGGCGCTTCGCGCCGGACGTCGCCTTCGCGGTCGGGTCGAAACGGCGGGTGGACAGCTCCTTCACCCAGGAGCCGCCGACGGCCATCGCGATGCCGACGGCGATGCCGGACAGGAAGCGGCCGACGAGCAGCAGCGGGCCGGTGGACTCGCCCAGCGCGATGAGCACCGAGCCCGCGATGGAGACGAACGGCGCGACCATCATCACGGGCTTGCGGCCGCGGCGGTCCGAGATCGGGCCCGACAGCAGCAGCGCCGGCGCGATGCCGAGCGCGTAGATGAAGAGGAGGACGTCGACGAATACCAGGTCCAGCTGGCCCTCGAGCCGGTACATGACCATGAGGGGCGTGAACTGGTTGCCGCCCCAGGCGATGGCGAACACGGTGAGTGCGGCGAGGAACCAGGCCCTGGCGTTGCTCCCTCCGGCGGCGGCACCGCCCTCCTTCTGCTGCTGGCGTGTGTCGGACATGCGCGACACCTTAGCCCCCCTGTGTGATCCGCGGCACCCGGAACCCCTCAATGGCAGGGATGGGGCGCCTCTCCACCTGTTCCCGAATGCCCTTCACCGGACCGCGTCCAGCTGTAGCCTGGTGGGGTCCGCCAGATGTTGTGTCCCGTGAGGTTGTGAACGACCTCCGCGGGGAACTGCAGCTAAGTCCTGCCATCAATGACGGGAATCGCGGTCGGCGGCCACCGCAGCGTCGTGACTGTCCAGCTCATCCCCGCTCGCCCCAGCATTGCTGTGGTCGGAGTCCCGATCCCAGCAACCCCCGCCTCGCGCGGTCAGGGGGAGCGGGGCCACAGCCCCGGGGACGGGTCGACCCCGGGCCAGCCGAAGGGCTGACCCGGGGTCGTGGTGGAGCCGCCTGCGAGAATCGAACTCGCGACCTTTTCATTACGAGTGAAGCGCTCTACCGACTGAGCTAAGGCGGCGGATCCGCGGCCTGTCGCGGATACCCCGGACATGCTACCGCACGCGCGCCGCAGTCCAAAAACGCCCGCCGGCCAGGGAGTTCGCGGACCGGATCAGCGCTCTCCGACGCGGCAGGCGATCTGCAGCTCCCCGATGAGCCCGTCGATGACGGACCCGAGGGTCAGCTCGGAGTTCAGCCGGCCGCGCGCCGCCCCCACCGCGTCGAAGCATGCGACAAGGCGCTCCGGCGGCACGCGCCGCACCAGCTCCGCGACGGTCCGGCCGCGGTCGACGGTGATGGGCGCGCCGCCGGCGCCCAGGGACTCCCGCAGAGCGTCGCGGTACAGCGCCTGGACGTCCATGAGCGCGAGGTCGACGAGGTTGCGCTCGTAGCGCTTCCGGCGCCGGTTCTGGGACTTCTCCAGCTCGTTCACCTGCCCCTTGGCACCGCGGGCCGCCGCCTGGGCACCGCGGCCCTTAGCCCCGACGCCGAGGGACTCCTCGAGCTTCTCCAGCTCGCGCTCCTCGCGCTTCTCCAGCTCGTGGGCCGCCTGGGCGGCGGCGGAGGAGACGAGGTCGGCGCCCCGCAGGTATGACACGGGCGGGTCGAAGACCCCCTCGGCCAGGCGGAGCGCCTTCTCCCGCCAGTCGCGGACGGACGGGTCGTGGGCGAGCTTGCGCGCACGTCCGACGTGGCAGTTGGCGACGGTGGCGGACCACCGGGCCTGCTCCTCCGTCAGCGACGGATCGTCGACGCGGAGCAGGCCCGCGACCTCGTCGACCGACGGCACCGGCACGTAGACGTGGCGGCAGCGGGATCGCAGCGTGACGGAGAAGTCCCGCGGGTTCGTCGACGGGGCGCACATGAGGAAGATGGTCCGGCTCGGCGGCTCCTCCACGACCTTGAGCAGCGCGTTGGAGGTCTCGTCGTTGAAGCGGTCGGCCTCCTCCACGACGACGACGCGCCACGGGGATCCCGACGGACGGCGGTACGCGAAGGGGACGATGACGTCCCGGGCCGCGGCGACGAGGATCCGCGTGCCCTCCGCCCGCACGCGCAGGATGTCGGGGTGCGCGGCGACGTGGTCCTTCCAGGCCTCCGGCGACTCCCCCTCGACCGTCTGCCGGTCCAGGCCCGCCAGCGCCGCCGCGAACGCGAACGCCGCCTCCGATCGCCCCGATCCGGGTGGACCGGTGAAGAGCCACGAGTGGGTCATCCCGGCCGCCGCGGGATCGTCGGCACGCGACGCCTCCACGGCCCGGGACAGCAGACCGCGGACCCCGCCCGCCTCCGGCACCCGGTCCAGGACGTTCCACTCGCTCATGCGCCCCACAGTAGCGGCCGGCCCGGCATCCCGGACCGGCGGCGGATGCCGCGGCCCGGCCGCGCACGGCGGCCCGTCCCGCATGCCGGGAACCCGCCCGTGCGGCGTCGGCCCGACGACTAGAGTTGACCGCATGAATCGGTTGTGGAGGTACCTCCGGTGGCTTGCGCGGACGCCCTGGCC
Source organism: Actinomycetes bacterium (assembly GCA_023388385.1). Taxonomy (GTDB): domain Bacteria; phylum Actinomycetota; class Actinomycetes; order Mycobacteriales; family Mycobacteriaceae; genus Corynebacterium. Next base: position 4,555 of record JAEWGK010000111.1, read on the forward strand.
CGCGTACGCCGCCGCGGTGTTCCTGTGCAACCTCGTCGGCGCGCTGGCCGTCGCCGTGTTCCTGCGCCTGCTGCCGCTACAGCGGCTGACGGGCTTCGCGGAGCTGCCGCGCCCGGTGTGGTGGGTGATGATCGGCTACATGGCGCTGGCGGTCATCGCCGGTTTCACCACAACGTACCTGCTGTTCAAGCCGGTGCTGGTGTGGCAGCGGCACAAGGACCGGGTGGACGCGGCCCGCGTGCGGGAGCTGGTGCTGAAGATCCCGGGGCTGCAGGCAATCGTCGGCGCGGTGATCTGGGGCCTCGGCGTGGCGTTGTTCGGCGTGATCGCGGTGTCGCACCGGCCCCGGCTGGGCGTGGTCGTCACGCTGGCCAGCATGTTCGGCGGCCTGATGGTGGCGCTGCTGACGTACTTCATCGCAGAGCGCATCGTCCGGCCCATCGCCACGGAGGCGTTGTCGCGCCGCCTGCCGGAATCCACGCTCGAGCCGCCCGTCGGCCAGCGCCTCATGCTGGCGTGGGTGATGACGTCGGGCGTGCCCGCCATCGCGGCCGTCCTCATCGTCATCGCGCAGCGCCTCGGCTACTTCACCGAGGACGGGGCGGACATCATCCCGGCGCTGACGGCCCTGGCGCTCGTCGCGCTCGGCGCGGGCGCGGCCGCCACGCTGCTGGTCGCCATGTCCATCGCCGACCCGCTGCGGGAGATCGGCGCGGCCATCGACCGCGTGCGCCGCGGCGACACGAAGACGACGGTGCCGCTGTACGACGCCTCCGAGATCGGCGTCCTGCAGGCCGGCTTCAACGAGATGATCCGCGGCCTGAACGAACGCCAACGGGTCCGGGACCTGTTCGGCCGCTACGTCGGCACGGAGGTCGCGAAGAAGGCGCTGGAGGAAAAGCCGGAGCTCGGCGGCGAGGACCGGCTGGTGTCCGTCCTGTTCGTCGACGTCATCGGCTCAACGCGCTTCGCCGTCGACAACCCGCCCGAGACCGTCGTCCGGGAGCTCAACAACTTCTTCGAGATCGTCGTCGACTGCGTGCACCGCAACCACGGCATCATCAACAAGTTCCAGGGCGACGCGGCCCTCGCCGTCTTCGGCGCCCCGCTGCCGCTGGACGACACGGCGGGCCACGCCCTCGCCGCCGCACGCGAGCTGCGCCAGGAGCTGCGCGACCTGGAGCTCAAGGCCGGCATCGGCGTCGCCGCCGGCCGCGTCGTCGCCGGCCACATCGGCGCCCACGACCGCTTCGAGTACACCGTCATCGGCGACGCGGTGAACCAGGCCGCCCGCCTCACGGAGCTGGCGAAGGACACGCCGGGCCGCGTGCTCGCCTCCGCCCAGACGGTGCGGCTGGCGAACGAGCCGGAGCAGCGCCGCTGGACCTCCCTGAAGTCCGTCGAGCTGCGCGGTCGCACGCACATGACGCAGCTGGCGCGCCCCATCCGGCCGACGCTGGCCGACCGGTCGTAGCCGCGCGCACGCGTCAGCGCTTCTTCGCCGCCTTCTTGGCGGTCTTCTTCGCGGCCTTGCGGGCGCGCTTGGCGGCTTTCTTCGCGGACTTCTTCACCGTGCGCTTCGTCCTCGGCGACGGCGGCTGGGAGGCCTCCTTCGCGCGGCGCTCGGACAGCAGCTCGCAGGCGCGGGCGTCGGTCATGGTCTCCGGGGTGTCGCCCTTGCGCAGCGACGCGTTGGTCTGGCCATCGGTGACGTACGGGCCGAAGCGGCCGTCCTTGACGGACATCGGCCGACCGGAGACGTCGTTGTCGCCCAGCTGCTTCAGCGGCGGCTTCGCGGCGGCGCGGCCCCGGCGCTTCGGCTCCGCGTAAATGCGGCGGGCCTCGTCGAGCGTGACCGTGAACAGCTGCTCCTCGGACTGCAGGGAGCGGGAGTCGTTGCCCTTCTTCAGGTACGGGCCGTAGCGGCCGTTCTGGGCGGTGATGACCTCGCCGTCGGCCGGGTCAACGCCGACCTCGCGCGGCAGCGACAGGAGCTTCAGCGCCTCCTCCAGCGTGACCGTCGACGGCTCCATGCCCTGGAACAGCGACGCCGTTTTGGGCTTCAGCGTCTCGTCGATGATCTCCTGGGTCCGCTTCTCCTTCTGCTTCGCGGCGGTCTTCGTCTCCCAGTTCTTCTTCCGCTTGCCCTCGGCGGCGCGCTGGGCGTCCTCCGCGGCACGCTCCTCGGCGATGATGCGCTCGGCCTTCTCCTGCACGCCCTCGCGCTCGGCGTCGGTGATGACCTCCGTGACGTAGGGGCCGTAGCGGCCGTCGCGGGCGACGATCATGCGGCCGTTGGCCGGGTTCTCGCCGAGCTCGCGGCCGCCCTGCGGCATGGCCAGCAGCTTCTCGGCGGTCTCCAGGTCCAGCTCGTCCGGGGTCATGGACTCCGGGACGTTGGCGCGCTGCACCAGGTCCGCGCCGTTCTCGCCGGCGCCGGGACGGATGCGCTCCAGGTACGGGCCGTAGCGGCCGACGCGGACGACGACGGGGTTGCCGTCGGCGTCGTCGAAGACGTGGAGGGAGTTGACGCGGCGGGCGTCGATGGCCTCCAGGTTGCCGTCGATGATGGCCTTCAGACCGCCGTCCAGGGCGACGGCGTTGGCGCCGTCGTCGTCCCCGACGTCCTCGCCGTCCCCGCCGGACGTGGGGCGGGGCAGGCCCGCCTTGTCCGCGCCGAAATAGAAGCCGGTGAGCCAGCGGGTGCGGTCCTCCTCGCCGGCGGCGATGCGGTCCAGTTCGTCCTCCATCGCGGAGGTGAAGTCGTAGTCCACCAGGTCGCCGAAGTTCTGCTCCAGCAGGCCGACGACGGCGAAGGCCACCCACGACGGCACCAGGGCGTTACCGCGCGGGTACACGTAGCCGCGGTCCTGGATGGTCTTGATGATGGAGGCGTACGTCGACGGGCGGCCGATGCCCAGGTCCTCCATGCGCTTGACCAGCGACGCCTCGGTGTAGCGGGCGGGCGGGTTCGTGGAGTGGCCCTCGGGGGCGATCTCGCCGGCCGTCAGCGCCTGGCCCGCCACCAGGCGCGGCAGACGGCGCTCGGCGTTGTCGGCGACGTCGCGGCCGTCCTTCAGACGGCTGACCTCGACGTAGGCCTTGAGGAAGCCGGGGAAGACGATGGTGCGCCCCGTCGCGGTGAACTCGACGTCGTGGCCGCCGCCGGAGCCTGCGACCGTGACCTTCATCGACGTGCCGCGGGCGTCGGCCATCTGGGAGGCGACGGTGCGCTGCCAGATGAGCTCGTAGAGCTTGAACTCCTCCGGGTCCAGGGAGTTCGCCAGCTCGCCGGGGGTGGCGAAGCGCTCGCCGGCGGGGCGGATCGCCTCGTGCGCCTCCTGGGAGTTCTTCACCTTGCGCTGGTACTGGCGCGGGCCGTCGGCGACGTACTCGCGACCGTACAGCTCGATGGCCTGGGCGCGGGCGGCGGCGATGCCGGACTTCGACAGCGTCGTCGAGTCGGTTCGCATGTAGGTGATGTGGCCGTTCTCGTACAGGCGCTGCGCGATGCGCATCGTCCGCTCGGAGGTGAAGTGCAGCTTGCGGCCGGCCTCCTGCTGCAGCGTCGACGTCATGAACGGCGGGTACGGGCGGCGGGTGTACGGCTTCTCCTCGACGGAGGCGACGGACATCGCGGCACCGTCGATGGCGTCGGCGAGGGCGCGCGCGGTGCCCTCCTCCAGCACGACGACGCCCTCGGGCTTCTTCACCCGGCCACGATCGTCGAAGTCGCGGCCCTGGGCGACGCGGTCGCCGTTGACCGTCGCCAGGCGCGCCTCGAAGGTGCGGGGGTTGGTCGGGTCGGAGGACTCCTCGCCCGTGTCGAAGACCGCGGTCAGGTCCCAGTACCCGGCGGAGACGAACGCCATGCGCTCGCGCTCGCGCTCCACGACGACGCGCGTGGCGACGGACTGCACGCGGCCGGCGGACAGCCGCGGCATGACCTTCTTCCACAGCACCGGGGAGACCTCGTAGCCGTAGAGGCGGTCGAGGATGCGGCGCGCCTCCTGGGCGTCCACCAGGTCCTCGTCCAGCTCGCGGGTGTTCGCCGCGGCCTCGAGGATGGCGGGCTTGGTGATCTCGTGGAACACCATGCGGCGCACCGGCACGGTGGGCTTGAGCACCTCGAGCAGGTGCCAGGCGATGGCCTCGCCCTCGCGGTCGGGGTCGGTGGCCAGGTACAGCTCGTCGACCTGCTTGAGCAGGCGCTTCAGCTCCGCGACCTTCTTCTTCTTGTCCGGGCTGACCAGGTAGAGGGGCTCGAAGCCGTCGTCGACGTTGACGCCAAGCCGGGCCCACGGCTCCTTCTTGTGCTTCGCGGGCACGTCGGCCGCGCTGCGGGGCAGATCGCGGATGTGCCCCACGGACGCCTCGACGATGTAGTCGTCACCGAGGTACGGGGCGATCTTGCGCGCCTTCGTCGCCGACTCGACGATGACGAGGCGCTTCATGCCGTTATTGTCTGCCACCTGGGTTGCTCCGCCTGGACTGTCTCGGGATCGGGGTTCCGGGCCCGGTCCCCGGCGCGTGCCGTGAACCGTTTGGTCCGGGATCTAAAGGAATACCGTACACATCCGACGATTTGGCGCAGTCCCCGGCGTCCGGTCCGGCATCGCGGCGGGGTGGCGACGGGGGCAGCGGCGCCGTGCCGCGGGGCGGCCGCCGCCCCTCCCCGGGAATGCGGACGGCCCGGCGCGGGTCCACGGATTGCCTCCGCGCCCCGGTCCGGGCCGATGCCGTCGCCGCGCCTGCTAGAGGGCGCGGACGTCCATGGCCTGCAGGCCTTTCTGCCCCTCGCCGATCGTGAACTCGACGCGCTGGTTTTCCTCGAGGGTCTTGAAGCCGGTGCCCTGGATCTCGCTGTAGTGGACGAAGACGTCCTGGCCGCCCTCATCCGGGGCGATGAAACCGAAGCCCTTCTCCGAGTTGAACCACTTGACGGTGCCCTGTGCCATGTCTGCTCCTCACAATCGGGCGTGGGCCCGGCCGACCGCGGCCGGGCTCTGCGGGCCAGTGTGCCACGGAACCCGTCGGTGCCGCGCGGCGGGCGGGGACGTGGGCGGGCGGGGTGGGCGATGGGCCACAATGGGCGTCGTGCACGGATTCGGGCGGGAGCTGCTGGAGCCGATCGCGGCGGCAATGCCCCGGTCGGAGGTCACCCACGTCCGCGATCTGCCGCCGCGGGCGGCGGTGCACGCGGACTGGCCGGGCTGGGCGTCGGACCCGCTGCGCGCTGCGTTCGCCGCCCGCGGGGTGGAGCGGCCGTGGTCCCACCAGGTCGCCACCGCAGAGGCCGCGTGGGCGGGCCGCCACGTGGTCGTCGCCACGGGCACAGCGTCCGGCAAGTCCCTGGGCTACCTCGCGCCGGTGCTGCAGGCATTGGCGGACGACGGCCTGGCGTGCGCCCTGTATCTGTCGCCGACGAAGGCCCTCGGCGCCGATCAGCTGGCCGCGGCGCGGGAGCTGGCGGCGACGGCGTCGCCCGGCGCGCTCGTCGCCTCCTACGACGGGGACACGCCGCAGGAGGTCCGCCGCGCCGTCCGGGAAGACGCCCGCTGGGTGTTCACGAACCCGGACATGCTGCACGTCGGCGTGCTGCCGCGGCATGCGCGGTGGGCGCGGCTGCTGCGCAACCTCCGCTACGTGGTCGTCGACGAATGCCACGCCTACCGGGGCGTCTTCGGCGCGAACGTGTCGCTGGTGCTGCGCCGCCTGCTGCGCCTGGCCCGCCGCTACGGGGCGGAGCCGACGGTGGTGCTGGCGTCGGCGACGGCCCAGGACCCGGCGCAGCACGCGTCCATGCTGGTCGGCGAGCCGGTGGAGGCCGTGACGGAGGACGGTGCCCCCGTCGGCGAGCGCACCATCGCCCTGTGGGAGCCGGGCCTGCTGCCGGACCGCGTCGGGGAGAACGGCGCCCAGGTGCGCCGGCCCGCCCCCGTCGAGGCCGCGGAGATCACGGCCCGCCTGCTGGCCGACGGCGCCCGGACGCTGACGTTCACCCGCTCCCGCCGCTCGGCGGAGATCGTCGCCATGTCCGTCCGGGACAGGCTGGTGAATGCCGGCAGGGCAGACATCGCCGCCCGCGTGGAGAGCTACCGCGCCGGCTACCTGGCGGAGGAGCGCCGCGACATCGAGCGCAGGCTCGACGACGGCTCCCTGCTCGGCATCGCGGCGACGAACGCGCTGGAGCTCGGCATCGACGTCGGCGGGCTCGACGCGGTGGTGGAGGCGGGCTTCCCCGGCACCGTCGCGTCCTTCTGGCAGCAAGCGGGCCGGGCGGGCCGCCGCGGCCAAGGTTCGCTGGTGGTGCTGGTGGCCCGCGATGATCCGATGGACACCTACCTGGTCCACCACCCCGAGGCGCTGCTGGGGCGGCCCGTGGAGGCGTCCGTGTTCGACCCCCTGAACCCCTACGTGCTGCGCGGGCACCTGCTGTGCGCGGCGGTGGAGCGCCCGCTGTCGGCCGCGGAGGTCGGCGCGTGGGGCGCCGGCCCGGTCGCCCAGGCGATGGTCGCCGACGGGTGGCTGCGCGCCCGCGGGGACCTGTTGTTCCCCGCCGATCGGCCGGACCGCGACGACGTCCCGTCACCGGAGCAGGCCCACGGGCTGGTGCGGCTGCGCGGCGGCACGGGCGGAGACGTCGCCATCGTCGACGGCACCGACGGCCGGCTACTGGGCACCGTCGACGTCGCCCGGGCGATGCAGCAGGTCCACGACGGCGCCGTCTACCTGCACCGGCAGGAGAGCTTCATCGTCGATCAGCTGGATCTGGACGCCGCGGTGGCGCTGGTCCACCCGGAGGAGCCGGAGTGGACGACACACGCCCGCTCCACCACCGACATCAGGGTCCTCGGGGTCGTGGAGTCGCGCCGGGTGGCGCGCGGCGTGCACCTCGCGCTGGTTGATGTGGAGGTGGAGACCGCCGTCACGTCGTACCTGCGGCGCCTGCCGTCCGGGGAAGTGCTTGACGACGTTCCCCTGGACTATCCGCCCCAGCGGCTGATGACGCGGGCCGTCGCCTACACCGTCACCGACGCGTGGCTGCGCCGCCACGGCGTCGGGGAGGCCGACGTCCCGGGGTCCCTGCACGCCGCGGAGCATGCCGCGATCGGCCTGCTGCCCCTGGTGGCGACGTGTGACCGGTGGGACATCGGCGGCGTGTCGACGGCCCTGCACCTGGACACCGGCCTGCCGACGGTCTTCGTCTATGACGGCCACGCCGGCGGCGCGGGCTTCGCGGACCGCGGCTACGACCAGTTCGCCCGGTGGATCCGGGCAACGCGCGACGCGGTGGCAGCGTGCGGCTGCGAGTCCGGGTGCCCGTCGTGCATCCAGTCGCCGAAGTGCGGCACCGGCAACCACCCGTTGGACAAGGCCGGTGCGTTGAAGATCCTCGGCGGTCTGGTGGAGGCGCTGGCCGGCGGATAACCTCCGGCGCATGAGCACGCACGACGTTCCCCGGACCCCGCGGGGCGCCGCCGCCCCGACGCCCGCGGCCCCCGTGGCCCTGCCCGACGCCCTCGCCGGCGTGCGCGTCGTCTGCGCCGCCGTGAACGTCCCCGGCCCCCGTGCGGCGGCGCGGCTGCGGGACATGGGGGCGTCCGTCGTCAAGGTCGAGCCCCCGGCCGGAGATCCTCTCGCGGTCGCCGCTCCCGCCTGGTACGCGGAAATGACCTCCGGGACGGAGGTCGTCGCCATCGACCTGAAGTCGTCGGCGGGGCGGGCCGAGGTGGGCCGGCTGCTGGCGGAGGCGGACGTCCTGGTGACGTCCCACCGCCCGTCGGCGCTGCGGCGCATGGGGCTGGCAGGCGCCGTGGTGCGGCATCCGCGGCTGTGCCATGTGGAGATCGTCGGCGACGTCGCAGACCCGGAGCGGCCCGGCCATGATCTGACGTTCCAGGCCGACGAGGGGCTCGTCGCCGCGCCGGGCCTGCCCCGCACCCTGGCGGCGGACCTGGCGGGCGCGGAGGCGGCGGCGTCGGCGGCCATGGGGCTGCTGCTGCGGCGGGCGTCGTCGGGCGAGGGCGGCCAGGTCGTCGTCGGCCTGCGGCAGGCCGCGGATTCCATAGCGGACCCGCTGCGGCACGGGCTGACCGTCCCGGGCGGGGCGCTGGGCGGGGGCCTGCCCGTGTACGGGGTGTACGAGGTCGCGGACGGCCACGTCGCCGTCGCCGCCCTGGAGCCGCACTTCATCCGTCGGCTGGCAGAGGCCATCAACGCCCCCATCCCGTCCGGCACGACCCCGGCAGGTGCGCTGGCGGCAGTCGACGCCGAGTTCGGGAAGCGGCTGGCGGCATTCCTGCGCGGCCGGCCGACGGCGTCCGTGCTGCGCTGGGCCGATGACCACGACCTGCCCGTCGCCGCGGTGCGCTGACGCGGCCGTCCACGGGCGGGAGCTCGTCGACCGGCCCCGCGCGGGCGACGGCTCGGCGGCCGTCGACGTCCGCGACGACTTCGACGTCCTCGACGTCGCGGATGCAGGAGACGAGCCCCGCCCCGTTGGCGGCGGCCACCCGGTCCGCGGCGGCGCATCCGGACGCCCCGTCCCCGGTCTCCAGGGC
>JAEWGK010000229.1 GCA_023388385.1 Actinomycetes bacterium
CGGCGACGGGCGGCGAGCTCGTCGACCATCGGGAGGACGTCCGCGTCCGCTCCGACGCGCTCGGAGGGGAATTCCGCAATGGTGCCCGCGAGGTCGCGGACGATGGACGGCACCGCGATGGCGAAGACGCCCTGGCCGCCGGCCAGCAGATCGATGACGTCGTCGGCGGACTGGCACTGGAAGACCGTGGTGCCGTCGGAGACGAGCGTGATGGTGGAGAGGTCGTCGACGCCCATGTCGTGGAGGCGCTCGACGGCCAGGCGGATCTTCTGCAGGGACACGCCGGTGTCCAGCAGGCCGCGGACGATCTTGAGGACGAGGATGTCCCGGAAGGAGTAGAGGCGCTGGGAGCCGGAGCCGTGCGCGTCGCGGATGGACGGCTCGACCAGGCCTGTGCGGGCCCAGTAGTCCAGCTGGCGGTAGGTGATGCCGGCCACCTGGCATGCGATCGGCACCCGGTAGCCGACCTCCTCGTCAGGACCCATCTCGAAGAGGGACTCCTGGACGCCGAAGGCGCCCGGCATCGCGTCGCCGTTCCTCATCTCGTCCATCCGCGTCTGCTCCCTGCGCTCGCGCGCCGTCCCGGGACCGCGGATCTCCGCATCGACCAGGGGAACGGCACTGGTGTGATTCATCCTTCGCCAAGGCTAGGACACTGTCAACAGGATATGCGGGGACACGCCGCAACATTCAAGTTGAACTTCAACCTTGAAGTTACGGCGGCGACAGCCGTCCCGGCCCCAATCGCCAGGACATGACAAACGCCCAGCTCAGACGGCTGGGCAGTGGTTGGCGTTACTGGCGTGACCAATGTGACTGAAGTGGCTAATGCCACCCCTGTTATTTACCCCCGTCGGCGCCGTCCCCGGAGTCACGGCCGGCACCATCACCGCCGGAATCGCCGAAGTCCGCGGCGTCGATGGAATCGAGGAAGCGCCGGAACTCGTCGACCGAGTCGCGGGCAGCGGCCTCACGATCCTCGTCGGACTCCACGACCGGTCCATCGGCGATGGACGCCGCCTCGATGACGTCGATGGAAGCGTAGATGGGCGCACCGGCCTCCAGGGCGATGGCGACGGCGTCGGACAGGCGCAGGTCGACGTGCAGCTCGTCGGATTCGTCGCCCAGCTGCTCGCCGAGCACTCCCCCGATGACGAGGTCGGCGATGAACACGCCCTCGTGGTAGCCGGCGACCTCCACGCGGGCAATCTCGCCGCCCTGCAGGGAGATGAGCTCGCCCAGCGCGTCACAGGCGGTCGGTCGGTTCGGCCGATCGGCGACGTCGAGAAGCTTCCAGATGTCACCCGGATCGATCCAGGCGGGCAGGACGCGACCCCCCTGGACCCAGTGGAGGATGAGGACGGGCTCGTCGCCCGGCGCCTGGCGGCGGATTCCGTGGACGGAGACCGCGACGAAGCGGGTGCCGTCCGGTGCGGTGAACTCTTTCATCGGCTACCGCCCCATGCCGCGCTCGACCTCGCTCTTCAGCAGGGCCGCGTGCAGCTTCGTCATGAGGCCCGCCATCTCGCGCGAGCGCTCCTCCGCCGTGTCCGCCGCGTCGTCGCGGCGGGACCGGGCGAAGGGCAGAACGGAACCCGCGATGAGGTCCGCCTCCCGGCGCACGGAGGACTTCACGGAGCGCAGGTGCCGGGCGTCGAGGCCGTAGCCCCGCAGCTGGCCGGCGGCCGTGGCGATGACGACGTCGTCGCCGCGGTACAGCCCCATCGCGTCAGGGGCGAGCAGCTTCGCGGCAGTCAGCTCGCCGACCTGCTCCTCGCTGACGCCTGCCTGTTCGGCGAGCTCGGCGGCGGTCAGCCGGACCTCCGGGGCGGAGGCGAAGCTGCCGGGGCGGACAATGGGCGTGACGGAACCCTCGCCCGCCTCGTCGAAGCGGTCGAGCTGCTCCTTGATGACCTTGAGCGGAAGATACTGGTCGCGCTGGAGGGTCAGGACGTAGCGCAGGCGCTCGACGTCCTCACCGTAGTAGCGGCGGTACCCGGCGTCGGTGCGTTCGGGTACGACAACGCCCTGGTCGTCGAGGAACCTGACCTTCGAGTGCCGGATGTCCGGGAACTCGGCGGACAGGATCTCGACGACCTTGCCGATGCTCATCGACGGGCCCCGGCCGCCCTCGCCGGACCGTGTCCCGCGTGCGGCCTGCGCCGCCACTACGCGTCCTTGTCCGCGCTGAGGAAGACGAGGCGGAACTTGCCGATCTGGACCTCGTCGCCGTTGGCCAGCGCGGCGGAGTTCTTCGGCTCGCGGTTGACGTAGGTGCCGTTCAGGGATCCGACGTCGACGACTTCGAAGGAGCCGTTGTCCAAGCGGAACTCCGCGTGACGGCGGGAGACGGTGACGTCGTCCAGGAAGATGTCGCTGTCGGGGTGGCGGCCGGCGGTGGTCACCGCCTGGTCCAGCAGGAACCGGGAGCCGGCGTTCGGGCCGCGCTTGACGACGAGGAGCGCGGAGCCCTCCGGCAGGCCCTCGACACCGGAGACGGCCTTGTCCTGGCCCGCGCCCGACTCCATCTCCTTGAGCAGATCGGCGCGGAACACCGAGGTGGTCTCGACGGAAGCCTCGGGCTTCCCGGCGTTGTCAGTCATGTGTCTTCCTCCGGTCAATCACGTGATTTCCGCTTACCCTTCGAATCATAGCGATTGCCCCGC
>JAEWGK010000031.1 GCA_023388385.1 Actinomycetes bacterium
ATTCACAAGTGTGTGTGCATAGCCTTTATCGATGTAAGCTCTATCGGAGTTCTTGAACACATTAACTCCGATGTTTCCCAGACGAATCAGGCGAGTTCCTGTCTCTGTGTAGCGGGCGGACGTTAAAGACGACCCGAAAGGGCCGTCGGCAATGGATTCGCAGATGATGCCGAGGCGGGCCACTTTGTGATTTTCGGAGGTTTTGCGGTAGGCAATAGCGCGAAGGTTAGTTCGTCGCTCCTCAAGCCGCGCCACGAGCCCATCGAGCTCCCCGGCCATCGCGTCAATCTGAGCGGTCTCGCGGTCCAGGTAGTCAGCGATGCGGCGCTGCGTGGGGAGGGGGAGTGCAGGAAGTGGAAGGTTTGCGACGACATCCCGAGAAAGCTCGATCTGGTTCGTGCTTCCTTGACTTAACGTAATGAAGCGAGTCTCGCTCATCTGTAGGACGTAGCCGAGAAACTGGGGGTCAAGGCGATCTGCGCGAGGGCGGACAAGTGTAACGTGACTGTCCCAAGTCAAGGGGTCTTCAATGTTATTTACAACAGAGGTGCGGCCGAGAGTTCCTGTTCCTGTGGAATTGATGAGTGCGTCTCCCGCCTGGATGTAGTTTTCCGGCGAAATGGGGCGTGAAGTGGTATCGTGATTTCGGGTAAATGTGGTATTAAGTTTTCCGTTAGAACGAATGCACTTTTGGTTCACTACCGGTGTTCCTGATTCTGCATACGTGGGGGATATTCCACGTCGAATCACTTCAGCGAGTAAGCGGAGGCGCGTCTGAGCAAACTTGGTTCGCGATTTCATTCCCGCACCTCCTTGAACATCTCGGCCAGTTCGTCCATCACCTTCGCAACATCGGAGTCAATTTCCTCCAACGACCGCACCGGCTCCGGCACGTAGAAGATGCGGGTAAACGGAATCTCGTACCCGATGCGCTCCTTGTCCCGGTCCCAAATAGCCTCCGGCGCGAACGGCAGTACCTCGCGGGCCATGTGCTCATCGACGTCCTCGGTCAGCGGGATGCGCTCGACCATGTCCGAACCGGGGACGACCACCGGGTTGCCCTTGCGGTCGACCGCTGGAGCGGCGTCGGGGTCGTCGACGCCCACGGCCTCCATGATGGTGTCGACCAGGCCCAGCGGCATCTTGACCTTGGCCTTCGTCGCCTCGAACTTGAGCGTGGTCGGCAGGTCGTTGTACTCGGTGCCGTCCACGGCCCAGATGACCGACTCATGCTCCGGCGTCGCTGACTTGTGAGCCATCGCGGCCTTGACGGCGGCATCTGTGACCTGCACGGCCAGGCGGCGCTGGCGGTAGACGGGCACATCGCGAAAACCCAGGTCGTCGGCGGTGAGGATGCGAGAGATGTCCGAGTCCTCGAAAGCTGCGTATGCGCGGGTGATGTCGCGGCGATTGTCCTCGGACAACTCGCGGCGCTTCATGCCCATGCCCTTGCGCATCGGCTCCCACATGTTTGTGGCGTCGATGAGCTGAATCTTGCCGCGGCGCCGCGGCTCCTTGTTCGTGTCGAGAATCCAGATGTAGGTGGCGATGCCGGTGCCGTAGAACATCTCGGTGGGCAGCGCGATGATGGCGTCGACCAGGTCCTCGGTGAGCAACCAGCGGCGAATCAAGTCCGCGCCCTTGCCAGGGCTGCCGGTGAAAAGCGGAGAGCCGTTCAAGACCACGCCGGCGCGACCGCCGCCGGTGTCGCCGTGGGCCGGGGTGAGCTTGTGGGCCACGTGCGACAGGAACAGCATCTGGCCGTCCGACTTCGGCGGCAGGCCGTGGGAGAACCGCGACCCCTCGACGCCCGCCTCCTCGACGACGGATGCGTAGTCGGCCGACCAATCGGAGCCGTACGGTGGGTTGGTCAAGACGTAGTCGAAGGTCCGGCCGGCGTACTTGTCGTCGGTCAGCGTGTTTCCGTGGCGGATGGAATCGGGCTTGCCGCCCTGAATGAGCAGGTCGGCCTTGCCGATGCCGTAGGAGAAGTCCATCAGCTCCTGGCCATGGAGCGAGACCTGCATGTTCGAGTTCAGGTCTTTCAGCGCGCGGCGAGCCACCAGGAGCATGCCGCCGGTGCCGGCGGCCGGGTCGTAGAGGGTGCGCGAAGGTGCTGCGCCCTGCAAGCCCTCATCGTCGGAGGACAGCAGCACGTCGACCATCAGCTCGATGGCGTCGCGCGGGGTGTAGAACGCACCGGCGCCCTTGCCCTTGGTGTTGAACGCCCGGTACATGATGTCCTCGAACAAGTCGCCCATCGCGGTGTCGGGCATGCGCTCGGGGTGCAGGTCGATGCCCGCGAAGTGGTTGACCACGCCGTAGAGGCGGCCGGCGCGGGCGAGCGTGGCGACCTTGTCGTTGAACTTGAACGACTCCCAGATGTCGGCAATCGACGTGGAGAACGCCGCGACGTACGCCTTGAGGGACTCGGCCACCGAGTCGTCGGTACCGCCGATGGTGGTCAGGTCGAGCGGGGAGGTGTTGTAGAAGTGCAGGCCGAAGGAGGTGCGGATGCGCAGGTCCATGATGGCCGGGGCCACCTCGACGGTGCCGCCCTTGGTGTTGTCGCTGATGAACTCCAACACCTCGGCCTTGGAATCGGCCAGAATGCACTCAAGGCGGCGCAGGACGACAAACGGGATGATGTAGTCGCCGTACTCCTCGGGCTCGACGACGTTGCGCAGGTATTTGTCCGCGGTGTCCCACACCGCGGTGTACGTTGCCCTTCGGGCGTGGTCGATCTGGTCCTGCGTTGGCGCCACGCGCGTCTCCTGGTTTTTCGGGGTCCTGGCAACTCTGTCCTACCAGAGCGCGCCCCGGGGCCAGGGCCACTCACGAGTAAAGCCGACGGGAGGCGCCGACGTCGGCGTCGCACGTCATCGAGCCGCTCGTCGTTGCGATGCACATCGCAGCGCGACAACGCGCCGCAGTGGTCCGCAACGAGCAGACGGAGCGCGCACCGTTACACGGCACCACTCGGCGCCGGCGACGGCCCGGATCTCCCGGGCCGCGCGCCGGGGCTGACGGCCGCCATCAGAACAGGCCTGTCGCCTCCTCGGAGTAGGACACGAGCATGCACTTGGTCTGCTGGTAGTGGGCCATCATCATGCGGTGGTTCTCGCGGCCGATGCCGGACTCCTTGTAGCCGCCGAAGGCGGAGTGGGCCGGGTACTGGTGGTAGTTGTTCACCCACACGCGACCGGCCTCGATGGCGCGGCCCGCGCGGTAGGCGACGGTGCCGTTGCGGGACCACACGCCGGCGCCGAGGCCGTAGATGGTGTCGTTGGCGATCTCCATGGCCTCGTCGAAGTCGCGGAACGTCGTCACGGCGAGCACCGGACCGAAGATCTCCTCGCGGAAGCACTGCATGGAGTTGTCGCCCTTGAAGATGGTCGGCTCGATGTAGAAGCCGTCCTTCAGCCCGTCGAGCGACGCCACCTTGCCGCCGGTGAGCACCTCGGCGCCCTCGGCCGGGCCCGACTGCAGGTAGCCGGTGATCTTGTCCATCTGCTCCTGCGACGCCTGCGCGCCCATCTGCACGTCGGTGTCCAGCGGGTTGCCGCGGCGCAGGGACTCGACGCGGGCGACGGCGCGGGCGAGGAAGTCGTCGGCGATGTCCTCGTGGATGAGTGCGCGCGACGGGCAGGTGCACACCTCGCCCTGGTTGAGGGCGAACATGGTGAGGCCCTCGACGCACTTGTCCAGGAACTCGTCGTCGTGGTCCATGATGTCCGGGAAGAACACCGACGGGGACTTGCCGCCGAGCTCCAGGGTCACCGGCAGCACCCGGTCGGAGACGGCGGAGTGGATGAGCTTGCCGACGGCCGTCGAGCCCGTGAACGCGATCTTCGCCACGCGGCGCGACGCCGTCAGGGCCGCGCCCGCCTCCGTGCCGAGGCCGTTGACGATGTTGAGGACGCCGTCGGGCAGCAGGTCCGCGATGAGCTCGACCATGACCAGGACGGACACCGGCGTCTGCTCCGCGGGCTTGAGGACGATGCAGTTGCCCGCCGCCAGCGCCGGCGCGATCTTCCACGCCGCCATGAGGATGGGGAAGTTCCACGGGATGATCTGGCCGACGACGCCGAGGGGCTCCTGGAAGTGGTACGCCACCGTGTCGTCGTCGATCTGGGAGATCCGGCCCTCCTCCGTGCGCGTGACGCCGGCGAAGTAGCGGAAGTGGTCGATGGCCAGCGGGATGTCGGCGGCGAGGGTCTCGCGGACCGCCTTGCCGTTGTCCCACGTCTCCGCCACGGCCATCATCTCGAGGTTCTCCTCGATGCGGTCGGCGATGCGGTGCAGGATGAGCGCCCGCTCCGCCGCCGCCACCCGGCCCCACGAGTCCTTCGCGGCGTGCGCGGCGTCGAGGGCCAGCTCGATGTCGGCGGCGGTGCCGCGGGCGACCTTCGTGAACACCTCGCCGGTCACCGGCGTGACGACGTCGAGGTACTCCCCCTCCACCGGCGGCACCCACTTTCCGCCGATGAAGTTCTCGTACCGGTCGCGGAATTCGACGATGGCGCCCTCGGTGCCGGGGTTCGCGTAGACGGTCACGTGCCTTCTCCCTTCGTGTCCGGGCGCGAGGCCCGGGTCGGTGGTCCCGCGACCCGTCCAGGACGCGGTTTCCCGCGACGGTAACCACGTCCATCGCCTAGGTCAATCCTATTTGTATGTAAATGCTTTTAGGTGCATGACCTGCGGTTCAGCGCCCCGGACACGACGGCGCCGGCGCCCGCCACGGTGGGGGCGGGCGCCGGCTGGGGCCGTCGTCATGCGGCGCGGCGGAGGGCGCCGCGGTGGGCTACTTGTTGTCGTCCTCGTAGGCGGCGGAGTCCATGAGGTCGCCGACCTCGGTGACGCGGATCTGGTAGATCCAGCCGTCGCCGTACGGGTCGGTGTTGATGACGCCGGCGTCGTCGGCCAGCGCCTCGTTGACGGCGACGATCTCGCCGGAGACCGGCGCGTAGATGTCGGAGACGGTCTTCGTGGACTCGACCTCGCCGCTCGGCTCGCCGGCCACGGTCTCGTCGCCGACCTCGGGGAGCTCGACGTAGACGATCTCGCCGAGGGCCTCGGCGGCGATGTGCGTGATGCCGACGCGGACGACGTCGCCCTCGTTGACGTCGGACGAGTCCACCCACTCGTGATCGGCGGAGTACAGGTAGTCGGCGGGAAGGGCGGTCATGATGTGTCCTCCAGGGTGACGGGGCCGCGGTCGCGGCCGTGGGGGAAAGGGGATGACTGGGGTCGATTATGCGCGCGGGCCGTGCCGCGCGCGACGTCAGCGGCTGCGGCGGTAGAACGGCGTCTCGACGACGCGGAACGTCAGGCGCTTCCCGCGCACGTCCACCTCCACGACGGAGCCGGGGGCGGCGGGACCGCCCTCGGCCGCGGCGGCGGCGTCGACGGACGCCAGCGCGATGGGGTGGCCGAGCGTGGGCGACGGCACGCCGGAGGTGATGGCGCCGATGGGGGCCGCGTCGTCCGCCGCACCCGCGGCGTGGACCGCGTAGCCCTCCCGGGCGGGGCGGCGGCCCTCGCCGGCCAGGCCGATGAGCGCGCGGGCCGGGCCCTGCTCCTTCGCGGCGAGGATCGCGTCGCGGCCGACGAACTCTTCCTTGGACTTCGTCGCGGCCAGGACGCCGAGGCCGACGTCGACGGGCGTGAGGTCCCGGGTGAGCTCGTGGCCGTACAGCGGCATGCCGGCCTCCAGGCGCAGCGTGTCGCGGCAGGCCAGGCCGCACGGCGTCGCCGGGCGGGCGCCACCCGCCTCCGTCTCCGCCGCCGTGGCGACGG
>JAEWGK010000286.1 GCA_023388385.1 Actinomycetes bacterium
GACGCGCGGGCCCGCGGTGCCGCCGCGGGTGTCGCGGCTGGAGACGGCGCCGTCGACGGTGAGCACCTCGCGGACCTGCGGGGTCAGTGCTTCGTGGACGCCGGCGAGCTCCTCGTCCGTCAGCTCGTCGAGGCCCGCGCCGCGCGACTCCGCGAGGCGCACGCACTGGCCGGACGCCTCGTGGGCGACGCGGAACGGCACGCCCTGGCGCACCAGCCACTCGGCGAGGTCCGTCGCCAGCGTGTATCCCGCCGGGGCGAGTTCGCGCATGCGGTCCTCGTGGAAGGTGAGCGTGGCGACGAGCCCCGTCATGGCCGGCAGCAGCAGGCGCAGCTGCTCGACGGAGTCGACGATGGGCTCCTTGTCCTCCTGCAGGTCACGGTTGTACGCCAGCGGCTGCGCCTTCAGCGTCGCCATGAGGCCCGCAAGGTTGCCGATGAGGCGGCCCGTCTTGCCGCGGGTCAGCTCCGCGACGTCCGGGTTCTTCTTCTGCGGCATGATCGACGAACCCGTCGACCACTCGTCGGCCAGCGTGACGTAGCCGAACTCCGGGGTGGACCAGGCGATGATCTCCTCGGCCAGGCGCGACATGTCCACCGCGATCTGCGCCAGGACGAACGCCGTCTCGGAGGCGAAGTCGCGGGAGCTCGTCGCGTCGATGGAGTTGTCGGCGGCCGAGTCGAAGCCCAGCTCCTCCGCGATGGCCTCCGGGTCGAGGTGCAGCGACGATCCCGCCAGCGCGCCCGATCCGTAGGGGCTCACGGCCAGGCGGCGATCCAGATCGCGCAGGCGATCGACGTCGCGGAGCAGCGGGTGCGCGTGGGCCAGCAGCTGGTGGCCCAGCAGCACCGGCTGCGCGGCCTGGAAGTGCGTCTTGCCCGGCATGATCGCATCCGGGTGCGCCTCGGCCTGGCCGGCCAGGGCGTCGACGAGATCCAGCACGCCCTCCGCGGTGGCGCGGACGGCGTCGCGGACCCACATGCGGAACAGGGTCGCGACCTGGTCGTTGCGGGAGCGGCCAGCGCGCAGGCGACCGCCGACCTCCGGGCCGACGCGGTCGATGAGGCCGCGCTCCATCGCGCCGTGGACGTCCTCGTCGGACGGCTCCGGGCCGAACGCGCCGGAGGCGACGTCCGCGCCGAGTCGGTCCAGGCCGTCCAGCATGGTCTCCAGGTCTCCGTCGGACAGCAGCCCGCGGGAGTGCAGCACCTTCGCGTGCGCCTTCGACGCCAGCACGTCGTACGGCGCCAGCACCCAGTCGAAGTGGGTGGACTTGCTCAGCTCCGCCATCGCGGCGGCGGGACCGCCGGAGAAGCGGCCGCCCCAGAGCGAGCCCTCGTTGGTGCCGTGTTCCTCGATGCCCGTGGCCACGTGGCTCCCTCCTACAGGTTGTAGTCGCGCTTGGCGGCGATCTTGGAGGACAGGCCGTGCAGCTCGACGAAGCCGCGGGCCAGGGTCTGATCGAAGGTGTCGCCCTCGTCGTAGGTCGCCAGGTTGAAGTCGTACAGGGACTTCGTGGAGCGGCGGCCGTTGACCCAGCAGTTGCCGGCGTGCATGACCATGCGGACGTCGCCGGAGACGTTCTTCTGGGACTCGTCGATGAAGACGTCCAGGGCGCGCTTCAGCGGGGAGTACCACAGGCCGTCGTAGACCAGGTTGGACCACTCGCCCTCGACGCCGCGCTTGTAGCGGGCGAGCTCGCGCTCGACTGTGACGTCCTCCAGGCCCTGGTGGGCCGTGATGAGGGCGATAGCGCCCGGGGCCTCGTAGATCTCGCGGGACTTGATGCCGACCAGTCGGTCCTCGACCATGTCCAGGCGGCCGACGCCCTGGGCGCCGGCGCGGCGGTTCATCTCCTCGATGACCTCGAGCATGGACATGCGGCGGCCGTCGACGGCCACGGGCACGCCGTCCTCGAAGGTGATGATGACCTCGTCCGGGGAGTTGAAGTTGAGGGTCGGGTCCTCGGTGTACGCGTACACGTCCTTGGTCGGGGCATTCCACAGGTCCTCGAGGTAGCCGGTCTCGATGGCGCGGCCCCACAGGTTCTGGTCGATGGAGAACGGGGAGGACTTGGACTGCTCGATCGGCAGGTCGTTCTTCTCCGCGAAGGCGATCGCCTTGTCGCGGGTCCAGGCGTAGTCGCGGGCCGGGGCGATGATCTTCAGGTCGGGCGCGGTGTTGGCGAAGCCGACCTCGAAGCGGACCTGGTCGTTGCCCTTGCCGGTGCAGCCGTGGGCGACGTGCGTGCCGCCGTGCTCCTTGGCCGCCTTCGCCATGTGCTTGACGATGAGCGGGCGGGACAGGGCCGACACCAGCGGGTACTGCTTCATGTACAGGCCGTTGGCCTTGATGGCCGGCAGGCAGTACTCCTCGGCGAACTCGTCTCGGGCATCGACGACCACGGACTCGACGGCGCCGCAGTCGAGGGCGCGGCGGCGGATCGTCTCCAGGTCCTCGCCGCCCTGTCCAACGTCGATGGACACGGCGACGACCTCGGCGCCGGTCTCCTGCTTCATCCACTCGATGGCGACGGAGGTGTCCAGGCCGCCCGAGTAGGCGAGGATGACGCGATCAGTCATGGTGGTGATTCTCCTTGTGCGGGATTCTGTCGTTCGGATTCTACTGGGTGCGATCGGTCGCGTGACGGCGGCCGCCGTCGGACAGCCGGCGGGCGAGCTCCTCGCCCGTGAGGGGTTCGCGTGCGAGGCACATGATGGTGTCGTCGCCGGCGATGGTCCCGGCGATCTCCGCCAGGCCGGCCCGGTCGATGACGCCGGCGAGGTACTGCGCCGCCCCCGGAGGGGTGCGCAGCACCGCGATGCCGCCGGAGTGGTCGGTGGAGACCAGCAGCTCGCCGAGCACGCGGTGCATGCGGGCGACCGCTCCCCCACCGCCGGCCGGCTGCGCGCCGTCGGGCTCCACGAGGTAGCGGCTGCTGCCATCGGCCAGGCGGACCTTCCGAGCTCCGAGCTCGTCGAGGTCGCGGCTCAGCGTCGCCTGGGCGATCTCGATGCCGTCGGCGGCCAGCAGCTCGGCGAGCATGGACTGGCTGGTGACCTCGTGACGGCCGAGGATGTCGGCGATGCGGCCCTGCCGTGCGGTGCGCGACGCCGGCTGCTCGTCGCGCGTGTGGCGGCTCACCGCTCCCCCTGGTGCTCGAGGAGCCACACCAGGAGGGCCTTCTGGGCGTGCAGCCGGTTCTCCGCCTCGTCGAACACGACCGACTGCGGGCCGTCGATGACCTCCGCCGTGACCTCGTTGCCGCGGTAGGCCGGCAGGCAGTGAAGGAAGATGGCGCAGTCCGACGCCTTCGCCATCAGCTCCGCGGTGACCTGGTACGGCAGGAACGGCGCTCGGCGATCGCGGCCGTCGTTCTCCTGGCCCATGGACACCCACGTGTCGGTGATGATGACGTCGGATCCGGTCGCCGCCTCGTCCGGGTCGCCGGTGACGGTGACGGAGCCGCCCGTCTCCGCCGCAATCGCCTCGGCGCGCTCGACCCACGTGCGCTGCGGCCGGAAGCCCTCCGGGGCGCAGATGACGACGTCCATGCCGGCGGTGGCGAAGCCCAGCAGGTAGGAGTTCGCCATGTTGTTGTCGCCGTCGCCGAAGTAGGCCGCGCGGACGCCGCGCAGGCCCGCCGGGCCCTCCTCCGGGCAGAGCTTCTCGACGATGGTCTGCAGATCGGCCAGAATCTGGCACGGGTGCAGATCATCGGACAGCGCGTTGACGATGGGCACGGTGGCCGTCTCCGCCATCTCCTCCAGATTCGAGTGCGCGTAGGTGCGCCACACGATGGCGGAGACGAAGCGGCTGAGCACCGCGCCGGTATCCCGGTACGTCTCGCCCTTGCCCATCTGGGAGCTGCCGGAGTCGACGACGATGGCGTGGCCGCCCAGCTGGGCGATGCCCGCGTCGAAGCTGAAACGGGTGCGCGTCGAGGTCTTGTCGAACAGCACGGCGACCGACTGCGGGCCCGCGAAGGTATCGCGGGAGTACGGGGCGCGCTTGAGCTCGGCGGCGAGCTCGAGGACCTCGGCCTGCTCGACGGGGGTCAGGTCGTCGTCGGCGAGGAAGTGGCGGGTCATGGTTGTCGTTCCTTTCATGGCCGGCCCGGGGTTGGGGTGGGTCGGGTCAGTCGGCCGTGCGAGCGGCGTCGGCGGCCTCGGAGAGGCAGACGTCGACGAGACGGACGGCATCGTCGATCTCCGCGTCGGTGAGGTTCAGCGGCGGGACGACGCGGATGACGTTGGGCTGCGGTGCGTTGAGGATGACGCCGTTGCGGTATCCGGCGTCGACGGCGCCCTTCGCCAGCGGGGCGTCGAGGACGACGCCGAGCATGAAGCCGCGGCCGCGGACGTGGTCGACGTGGTCCAGGGCGGCGAGCTTGCGTGCCAGCACCTTGCCGGCGCGGGCGACGCGGGCGACGAGGTCCTCGCCCTCCAGGACGTCGAGGACCGCGTTGGCGGCGGCGCAGGACACCGGGTTGCCGCCGAACGTCGTGCCGTGGGAGCCCGGGCGGAACAGCGTCGCCGCCGGCCCGTGCGCGACGACGGCGCCGAGCGGCAGGCCGCCGCCGAGGCCCTTCGCCAGCGTCATGATGTCGGGCACGATGCCGTCGTGCTGGTGGGCGAACCAGTCGCCCGTGCGGCCGATGCCCGTCTGGACCTCGTCGACGATGAGCAGGACGCCGTATTTCGCGGTGAGTTCGCGCACGGCCCGGAGGTAGCCCTCCGGCGGGGCGACGACGCCGGTCTCGCCCTGGACGGGCTCGAGGATGACGGCCGCGGTGTTGAGCGGGTCCGACTCGATGGACTTGGTCAGGTAGTCAATGTCGCCGTAGGGCACGAACTCGACGCCGGAGGGCATCGGCTCGAACGGGGCGCGCTTGTCCGGCTGGCCGGTCATGGCCAGGGCCCCCATGGTGCGGCCGTGGAAGCCGTGGTGGGCGCTGATGATGCGCTGTCGGCCGGTGAGGCGGGCCAGCTTGAACGCGGCCTCGTTGGCCTCGGTGCCGGAGTTGCAGAACATCACGCGGATGTCCGCGGCGCCGGCATCGCAGTCGCCGCCCCCGGCGTCGCCCGTCGCGGCGTCGTCAGCCTCCCTCCAGCCGGTGAGGCCGATGAGCCGCTCGGCCAGGCGCAGCGGCGGCTCGGCGCCGAAGATGTTGGAGACGTGCCCGAGGGTCCGGATCTGATCCGAGACCGCGTCGACGATGGCCGGGTGGCCGTGGCCAAGGACGTTGACGGCGATGCCCGCGAGGAGGTCCAGGTACTCGCGGCCCTCGACGTCGGTGAGCCACGCGCCGCGGCCCGAGGCGAGCTCGATGCGGGGCGTGCCGTAGTTGTCCATCAGCGACCGGCCGTAGCGGCCGGCGAATTCGGTGTTGTCCGTCATGATGCGGTTCCTCCCGGTGGGATTCGCGATTCGTCGGGTGGTCGTCGTGTGGGGCGGGGACGTTCCCACATGGCGTCGGGTTCGGGGCGCCCGCGCCCGGTCAGTTCTTCAGCCGGTACACGGTGCCGCCGAAGGAGTCGTCCGCGTCCGGTCGCTCCTCCGTCGGCAGCACCATGGTGCCGATGCCGCCGGAGGTCAGCAGCTCCAGCAGCACGGAATGCTCCTGGCGGCCGTCGATGACGTGCGCGGCGTTGACGCGCGACTCCACCGCGCGCAGGCAGGACTCCATCTTCGGCACCATGCCCGAGTCGAGTTTCGGCAGCACCTCGCGCAGGGAGCGGGTGTCGATGCGCGAGACCAGGGAGTCCTTGTCCGGCCAGTCGGTGTACAGGCCCTCGACGTTGGTGAGAATGACGAGGCGCTCGGCGTCCAGCGCCGTCGCCAAGGCGCCTGCGGCGGTGTCGGCGTTGATGTTGTAGACCTGGCCGTCCGGGCCCGGGGCGATCGTGGAGACGACGGGGATGCGGCCCGCGTTGATGAGGTCCATGATGAGTTCCGCGCGCACACCGGTGATGTCGCCGACGAGACCGATGTCGGTCGGCACGCCGCCGACGTCGACCAGGCGCTTCTCCGCGGTGAACAGGCCGCCGTCCTCGCCGGAGATGCCGGAGGCGTACGGGCCATACTGGTTGATGAGGCCCACGAGCTCGCGGCCGACCTGGCCGAAGAGGACCATGCGCACGACCTCCATCACCTCGGGGGTGGTGACGCGGAACCCGCCGCGGAACTCGCCCTCCATGCCCAGGCGCGACAGCATGTCGGAGATCTGCGGGCCGCCGCCGTGGACGACGACGGGCTTCACGCCGACGGTGCGCAGGAACACCATGTCCTGGGCGAACGCGGCCTTCAGCTTCTCGTCGACCATCGCGTTGCCGCCGTACTTCACCACGACGATGCGGTCGCGGTAGTGCTGGAGCCAGGGCAGGGCCTCGGCCAGCACATGGGCGCGCTGCGCGGGGATCAGGTCGCCGGTGAGCTCGCCGGCGAGCTCGGGACGGGAGGTGCGGGGGCTGGTGGACACGGGTCCATCGTCCTTTCAATCGTGGTGCGGTGGTCCGGCGCGGCGTCGGCGGGGGCGGGGCGGGCGCGGGCCCGCCTCCCCCGGCCGCGCGTCAGGAGGAGTACGCGGAGTTGATGTGGACGTAGTCGTGGGACAGGTCCGTGGTGCGGATGGTCGCGGAGCGGGCGTCGCCGGTGCCGAGGTCCACTTCGACGGCGATGTCGGCGCCGGAGAGATCGACCTCGCGGGCGTCCGCGGTGCCGGTGGTGTTCTCGCAGACCAGGTGGCCGTTGAAGCGGACGGAGATGTTCTCCGGATCCATCTCCACCGGCGCGGCGCCGACGGCGGCGAGCACACGCCCCCAGTTCGGGTCGGAGCCGAACATCGCGCACTTGAACAGATTGTCGCGGCCGATGATGCGCGCGGCGGTGAGCGCCTGCTCCTCGCCGCCGGTGCCGGTGACCGTGACGGATACGCGCTTGGTGACGCCCTCCGCGTCGGCCTGCATCTGCGCCGCGATGTCCTCGCACACCTCGCGGACCAGGGCGTCGAGCTCCTCCTGCGACGGCGTGACGCCGGAGGCGCCGGAGGCCATGAGCAGGCAGGTGTCGTTCGTCGACGTGGAGCCGTCGACGTCGAGGCGGTTGAACGTCATCTCCGACGCGGCGGCGATGGCGCGGTGGGCCATGTCCGGGGTGATGGACGCGTCGGTGGTGATGACGGCGAGCATCGTCGCCAGCGAGGGGCTGATCATGCCGACGCCCTTGCCCATCGCGCCGACGGTGAAGCCGTCCCCGTGCGCGACCGACTGCTTTGCGACGAGGTCCGTGGTCCGTATGGCGTCGGCCGCCGCAAACGAGGCCTCGTTGCCGTCTCCGAGGGCGGCGACGACCGGGCCGATGCCGGCGAGGAGGACGTCCATCGGCAGACGATCGCCGATGAGGCCGGTGGAGGCGACGGCGACGTCGGAGGCGTCGCAGCCGAGCGCCTCCGCCACGGCGGCGCACGTGGCGCGCGCGTCGTCGATGCCCGGCGTGCCGTTGCACGCGTTGGCGTTGCCGGAGTTGAGGACGACCGCCCGGATGACGCCGTCGGCGACGTGCCCGCGGGTGACGGTCACCGGCGCGGCGACGACCCGGTTCCGGGTGAAGGTCGCGGCGGCGACGTGCTCCGGGCCGTCGTTGACGACGAGCGCCAGGTCGGGGTTGCCCGACGGCTTGATGCCGGCGGTGACGCCAGCCGCGCGGAAGCCGGCCGGGGCGGTGACGCCGGTGGCCGGGCCCGTCGTGTCGGGGCCCTCAACCGCCTCGCCGGTGGGGTTCACGGGGTTGATCTTCTCGGTCACGGTGCGACTCCCGCCTGGGGAAGGCCGGCGATCTCATCGAAGCCGGCGATGAGGTTCATGCACTGCACGGCGGCGCCGGCGGTCCCCTTGGTCAGGTTGTCGATGGCGCCGGTCACCAGGAGGCGGCCCGCGCGCTCGTCGACCTCCACCTGCAGGTGGATCATGTTGGAGCCGATGACGGCCTGCGTCTGCGGCTGCTGCCCCTCCGGCAGGAGGTGCACGAACGGCTCGTCGTCGTACGCGGCACGGTAGGCAGCGCGGGCTGATTCCGTCGTCACGTCCCCGTCGGCGAGCGGCGCGGTGATCGTGGTGAGGATGCCGCGCGACGTCGGCGCGAGGACCGGCGTGAAGCTGACCGTTAGGTCGTCGGCGTACGGACGCAGGTTCTGCAGGAACTCCGCGGTGTGGCGGTGGCGGCCGGCGGTGTTGTAGGCGCGCAGGTTGCCCATGACCTCGGAGCCGAGCATCCCGACGTTCGCCTTCTTGCCCGCGCCGGAGGTGCCGGTGATGCTGACGACGGCGAGCTCCGGCTTCACCAGGCCCTCCTTCAGAGCCGGGAGGGCGGCGATGGTGCCGCCCGTCGGGAAGCAGCCTGGGACGGCGACGCGGCGGGAGCCGACGATCTCCTTCCGGCCGCCCGGCAGCTCCGGGATGCCGTAGGTCCAGGTGCCTGCGTGCGGGGAACCGTAGTAGTGCTCCCACTCCGCGGCGTCGCGGAGCCGGAAGTCGGCACCGCAGTCGAGGATCGCGGGGTCCTCGGCGCCGGAGGCTGCGGCGGCCTCCTCGAGCGCGGCGGCGATGGCGCCGGAGTGGCCGTGCGGCAGGCCCAGGAAGACGACGTCATGGCCCGCGAGCGTGTCGGCGGAGGTGTCCTCGATGACGCGATCCGCCAGCGGAGACAGGTGCGGCATGATGTCGCCGACGGACTGGCCGACGTTCGACGCACCGGTCAACGTCCCGATGACGAGCTCGCCGGACAGGTATGCCGGGTGGCCGAGCAGCAGCCGGAGGACCTCTCCCCCGGCGTAGCCGCTGGCGCCGGCGACGGCAACGGAAACAGTCATGGGGGCCATTGTGCACCTGTATTCACGCCGGCGCAAACTATTCATCCGCCCGCGTGTCGGCGCGGGTGGATGATGACGGGCCACGACCGGGGCGCCCGGAGGGCGCCGGGCGGGGCTATCCGCGCAGCTCGGCGCCGTGACGCTCCCGCGCCAGGGCGATGGCGGCACGGCGGGCCGCGGAGGCCTCATCCTCGGTGAGGGTGCGATCGCCGGCGCGGAAGCGCAGGGCGAACGCCAGGGAACGGCGCCCCTCGCCGATGGACTCCGAGCGGAAGACGTCGAAGATGCGGATGGACTCCAGCAGCTCACCGGCTCCCTCGCGGAGGGTCTCCTCCACGGCGGCCGCCGGGACGTCGTCGGCGACGATGAGCGCGACGTCCTGGTGGACGGCGGGGAAGGCGCTGAGCACCGGGGCCGGCAGGTCCTCGCCCAGCGGCAGCTCGTCGATGTCGATCTCCATCGCGCAGGTGCGCTCCGGCAGGCCCATGTCGCGGCAGATCCTCGGGTGCAGCTCCCCGGCGTAGCCGACGACGACGCCCCCGACGGACAGGGATGCGCAGCGTCCCGGGTGCCACGGCAGATGTGCGGCATTGGCCAGCTCCAGCCGGGCTCCGGCGGCGCGGGCGACGACACGGGCGGACTCGATGGCGTCGGAGACGCCGTAGTCGCGGCCCGGGCCCCACGGGGTGTCGAGTTCGACGCGGCCGCATGCGATGGTGGCGACGTGCAGTGGCTGCTCCGGCAGGGAGTCGAGCAGCTCGCGCAGCTCTCCGGGTGCCGGGCGGCCGGCGGTCGACGGCATCGGTGAACGGCCCGTGCCGCGGGCCTTCGTCACCTGCTCGATGCCGTACAGGGACAGATCGACCTGTCCGCGGACGACGTTGCGGCGCAACGCGTCCATCATCGCCGGAAGCAGGGTGGTGCCGAGGTGCGCGGAGTCGGACTCGAGGGGGTTGACGACCCGGACGGTGGCGCGCCGCGGATCGTCGTCGGCGAGTCCCCACACGTCGAAGACGTCGTTGGCGGTGAACGGCGTCGGCAGTATCTCCAGATAGCCGGCGTGGGCCAGCGCATGGCCGATGGCGCGGCGGCGCTGCTGCCGGTCCGTGAGGCCACGTCCCGCGGGGGCGACGGGCAGGATGATCGGGATGTCCTCCAGGCCCTCCAGACGCAGCACCTCCTCGACGAGGTCCGCCTTCATGGTCAGATCCGGCCGCCACGTCGGCGGCGTGACGATGAGGTCGCCGTCGCCGTCTCCATCGACGGTGCAGCCGACCTCCTCCAGCCGCGCCCGGACGATGCCGGCGGGATACCGCATGCCGGCGACCTGTCCGGGCAGCGACGCGGGCATGGCGATGGGCTCCGGCGCCGGCGCGTCACCGACGAGCGTGCGGCCCGGCTCCGGGGTGCCGCCGCCGAATTCGGCGAGCAGCGCGCAGGCCAGATCCAGCGCCGGCTCGACCAGCGCCGGATCGACCGAACGCTCGAAACGGCGCGATGCCTCGGAGGACAGCTTGTGGCGGCGGCTGGTGCGGAAGGTGCGCAGCGGGGACCACACGGCGGCCTCGAAGACGACGTCGGTGGTGTCGTCGGAGATTTCCGAGGTGACGCCGCCCATGACGCCCGCGAGCGACTGGATGCCGCTGTCGTCACAGATGACGACGTCCTCCGGCGAGAGCTTCCGCTCGACGTGATCGAGGGTCTCCATGACCTCGCCGTCCTCCGCGTTGCGGACGACGAGCCCGCCGGAGACGCGACCGCCGTCGAAGGCGTGCATGGGCTGGCCGAGCAGCATCATGACGTAGTTCGTGACGTCGGTCGGCAGGTTGATGCTGCGCTGGCCGGTGGCCAGCAGCCGGCGGCGCATCCACCACGGGGTGCGGGCGGCCGGGTCGACGCCGGTGACGCGGCGCAGGCCGAAGCGCATGGCCCCGGTCTCCGGCCGGAGCTCGAGATCCATGACGGGGGCGTCCGTCGCCG
>JAEWGK010000021.1 GCA_023388385.1 Actinomycetes bacterium
CCACGGGATCGGCGCCCCTTCGGCATCCCCGCCGAGCCGCGGCCCGCGGGTCGCGGCGACGGCAGCCGCACGGCGAAGCCCCCGGACCACGTGGTCCCGGGGCTTCGCCGTCGACGGGGCGGGGGACGTCGTCACCCGGAGGCGCGCACCCCCGCTCCCCGCCCTAGTCCTGCGCGTCCAGGTAGCGCAGCGCGACGCGGGTCGACTGCTCGGCGGCGTGGCGCAGCACCGGGTCGACGTCGGTGTAGATGGCGTCGACGATGTCGCCGACCGGGGCCTCCGGGCCCAGCTTCTCGCGGGCCTCGCGAACCTGCTGCAGGCGGAGTTCGCGGCGCTCGATGTACTTGCGGGTCATGACGGTGATGTCCGGCAGATCCTCGCCGTGGCCGGGCAGCAGGCGGATGCCCTTGCCGCGCTCGTCGAGCATGCGCAGGGTGTCCAGGTACTGGCCCAGGTCGCCGTCGGTCTCGGAGATCATCGTGGTGTGGCGGCCGGCGATGGTGTCGCCGGTGATGATGCCCTCGACATCCTCGTCGCCGCCGTCCCCGGTGTGGACGAACAGGCAGGCGGAGTCCGCGGTGTGGCCGGGGGTGAGGACGACCTCGACCTGCGGGGTCACGCCCTCGACGACGACGCGCTCCCCGTCCGTGAGCGGCTCCGCGCCCGTGGAGCAGTAGCGCTTGTCAACGGCGCGTACCGGGGCCCCGGTCAGCTGGCGGAAGCGCTGCGCGCCGTCCGCGTGATCCGCGTGGCGGTGCGTCAGCAGGATGAGCGCGACGTCGCCGGCGTTGCGGTGCAGGACGTTGAGGTGGCCCTCGTCCTCCGGGCCCGGGTCGACGACGATGCTGCGGGCATCGCCCTCCGCCCGGATGACGTAGGAGTTGGTGCCCTCCAGCGCGGCGTAGCTGGGGTTCGGGCACAGGACCACGCCGACGGAGGTCGTGATGGGTCGCAGCTGGCTGTACGCGGGATGCTCCATGCCGCCCATCCTACGACGCGAGGCCCCGCGGGCGATCACCCCCGGGGCCGGGTCGGGCCACCCCCGCGGCGTCAGGGGCGGACGCGGACGGTGATCTCCACCTCAACCGGGGCGTTCAGCGGCAGCTCGGCGACGCCGACGGCGGAGCGGGCGTGGACGCCGGCCTCGCCGAGGACCTCGCCCAGCAGCTCGGAGGCGCCGTTGATGACGCCGGGCTGGCCGTGGAAGCCGGGGGCCGACGAGACGAAGCCGACGACCTTGACCACCTGGACGATGTCGTCCAGCGACGCGACGGAGTCGACGGCGGCCAGGGCGTTGAGCGCCGCGACGCGGGCGAGCTCCTTCGCCTTCCCCGGCTCGACCTCGGCGCCGACGTGGCCGGCCGCGGGCAGCTCGCCGTCGACGAACGGCAGCTGGCCGGAGGTGTGGACGAGGTCGCCGTCGCGCAGCGCCGGGACGTAGGCGGCGACGGGGGCGGCGACGACAGGCAGCTCGATGCCCAGCTCGGCGAGCCGCTCGGAGTGGGTCGAGGGCATCACTCGCCCTCCTTCTTCTCCAGCGGACGCTTCAGGTAGGCGACGTGCTGCTCGCCGGTCGGCCCCGGCAGGACGGTGACGAGCTCCCAGCCGTCGATGCCCCAGCTGTCCAGGATCTGCTTGGTGGCGTGGGTCAGGAGCGGGAGCGTGGCGTACTCCCAGGCGGTCTTCTCGGTGCTCATGCCAGGAGATCCTAATGGCCGCCGACGCCCCGCGGGAGGTGGGCGCGGTGGTTTACGGTGGGACGCGTGCAGCAGACGTCGCAGACCGCGCCCGGGGGCGCGACGGGCCGGGGCCACGCGATGGCGGGGCCGGCCGTCCACATCGTCACCGGCAAGGGCGGCACGGGGAAGTCCACGGTGGCCGCGGCCCTCGCCGTCGGGCTGGCCGCGGGCGGTGGCCGCGTGCTGCTGGTCGACGTCGAGGCACGGCATTCGGCCGCCGCGCCGTTGGGCCTGGCGACGCTCCCCCGCACACCCGGCCGCATCGCCGCGGCCGACGGCGGCGGGGAGGTCCACGGCTGCGCCCCGACGGGCGAGGCCGTGCTGGAGGACTACCTGCGGACGAACTTCGCCGGATCCTTCGCCGGCCCCGCGATGCGACGCCTCGGCGTACCGGAGTTCGTCACCACTATCGCCCCGGGACTGAAGGACGTGCTGCTCAGCGGCTTCCTGGTGGAGGAGGCCCGGCGCGGCGGCTGGGACGCCGTCGTCGCGGACGCTCCCCCGACGGGGCGCATCACCCGCTTCCTCGACGTCACGCGGGCGCTGACCGACATCGCAGCCGCCGGCCCGGTGCACCGCCAGGCCCGCGAGACGGCGGACTACCTGCGCTCGGGAAAGGTCGCGGTGCACGTCACGGCGCTGGCGGAGCCGCTGCCGGTCACCGAGTCCCTCGAGGCCGTCGCCGAGCTGCGGCGCATGGGCCTGACGGTGGGGACCATCGCGGTGAACAAGATGCTCGACGCGGGCATGTGCGCCGCGGCCGAGCGCATGGCCTCGCGTGACGACACCGCCGCGTCGCTCGTCTCCGCAGGCTTGGGCCGGGAGGCGGCGGAGGCGCTGGCGGGCGAGGCGCTCGACGCGGCCGCCCGCGCCCGCGTGCAGCGGGAGGCGCTGGCAGAGCTGGCCGCGGGCTGGGACGGACGCCTGGTGCGGCTGCCCGCCATCGCCGGCGGCGTGCGGGTGGAGGGCATATACCGCATGGCCGACGTCCTGGCAGGCGCGGGCGACCGCGAAGAAGCAGGCCAGGCGAACGCGACCGGCGCAGACGGCGGCGCGGGCGACGGTTCGGGGGTGCGACGATGACGCGCGTGGTGGTCCTGACGGGCTCGGGCGGCGTCGGCAAGACGACGACGGCGGCGGCCATCGCCGTCGGCCTCGCGGACGCGGGCGCCCGGACGGTGGTGATCACCATCGACCCCGCGCTGCGGCTCGCGCAGGCCCTCGGCCTGGAGGAGCTCGGCGCCGCCCCGGCAGAGGTCCCGGACGTCCCGGGCCTGCACGCGCTCATGCTCGATCAGAACGAACGCTTCGGCACGATGCTGGCGGACGCCGGCGCCCCGGAGCTCGCGGGCAACGTCGTGACCCGCACCATGGCCCGCAGCTTCGGCGGCCTGCAGGAGTACCTGGCCATGGATCTGCTCGCGGGCCTGCACGGGTCCGGGGAGTGGGACGCCATCGTCGTCGACACGCCGCCGGCGCTGTCGGCGCTGGAGTTCCTCGATTCGGCGGAGCGGATGGGCCGCCTGCTCGACCACCCGCTGATGCGGCTGCTGACGTCGTCATCCGCGTTCGTCGGGGCGGGCGTCACCGTCGTCGGGCGGATTCTCGGCAGCGCGATGCTGCAGCAGCTCGCCGCGTTCGCGCGCGGCGCCCGCCCGGTGATGGACACGGTGCTGGACCGCTCGCGGCGGATGCGCGCGACGATGGCGGACTCCGGCGAGTTCCTCATCGTCGGCGCCCCGGCGGCGGAGGCGCTGCGCGAAGCGCGCCGCTTCGCCCGCAGCCTCGATGACCAGGGCCTGCACCCGACGACGCTGGTGGTCAACCGTGTCCACCCCGTGGATCCCGCGCTTGCCGACGTCTCCTCCGCCGCCCTCGCCTCCGCCGATCCGGACGCCGCGGCCGTCCACCGCTCGCGCGTCGAGCTGGCCGAGGCGGAGGAGAAGCAGATCGCCCGCTTCGTCCGCCGGGTCCCCGGCGTGCCGGTGACGCGGGTCCCGTCGCTGCGCGGCGGCGTCGCCGGGGTGCGGGAGCTGCGCGAGATGGCGGCGCTGGTCCTGCCCGCCCTCGACGCCCGCCGCGGATAGGGCGCCCCGCACGTGACGGCGGCCCGGCCCCCGGCTGGGGCCGGGCCGTCGTCACGCACATGCCGCGGCCGCGCGGCGGACCCTAGCGCTCGTCGAACTGGCGGGCGGCATAGAAGTCCGCCCAGCTGGTGATCTCCGGGTGCTCCTTGAGCAGCGCGCGGCGCTGGCGCTCCGTGAGGCCGCCCCAGACGCCGAACTCCACGCGGTTGTCCAGCGCGTCGGCGCGGCACTGGAGGGCGACCGGGCAATGGCGGCAGATGACCGCGGCCTGGCGCTGCGCGGCGCCGCGGACGAAGAGCTCGTCCGGGTCGATGTCGCGGCACTTGGCCTGGGGGACCCACTCGTGGCGGTTGTGGAAGGACTCCGGGCCAAGCTCGCGTACGGGGGCGGTGGCCGTTCTCTGCATTCCGGTGGTCGGCTGGGAGATGGTCGCGGTCATGGTCGCTCCTCGTAAACCGTGGCGTACGGGGTGGTCGGTATCACTATTGGTCGGTAAGTGTAATCACATAGTCTTAAGAATGTCTACTGCGTCACATTTCGAGCGCTGGGCCGCGGCCCGTCACGCCGTGCGGTAACGGCCCCATGAGACAATCCGCATGTTTCCGGATGCAAATTTCTGTATGTCGGCGGCGTAACGTCCCCGATGCGGGCGACGACCGCGGGCGATCACGGTGCCCCCCGCATGAGGGAACGGCGTGCGGTTCCGGAGGCGTCAGCAGCCCCTATATCGTGGACTCCGTGAACACCGGACGATCCCTCACCACGCTGGTGGCCGCCACTCTCGCCGGCGGCCTCCTCGTCGCGATGGCCCTCTTCCCCGTCGTGGGCGGTGCCGGCGCCGTCCTCGCGCGCACGTCGGACAGGCTCGCGTCGTCGACGGAGTCCATCACCTCCGGGAAGGCGCCCGGCGTGACGACGATCAACGACGCGACCGGCAAGCCGATGGCCTGGCTCTAC
Organism: Actinomycetes bacterium; assembly: GCA_023388385.1. GTDB lineage: Bacteria > Actinomycetota > Actinomycetes > Mycobacteriales > Mycobacteriaceae > Corynebacterium. The sequence continues at coordinate 4,784 of JAEWGK010000021.1, forward strand.
GAGCAACGCCGCTTCCCCGTCCCCTCCGAGCGCATCTCCCCCGCGATGAAGGACGCCATCGTCGCCATCGAGGACCGCCGCTTCTGGGAGCACTCCGGCGTCGACTGGAAGGGCACGATGCGCGCCGCCCTGACCAACTTCACCGCCGGGTCGGTGCAGCAGGGCGCGTCCACCATCGAGCAGCAGCTGATCAAGAACCACGCGTTCCTGGTGGAGGCCGACAACGAGACGGAGCGGCGCGCGGCCGTCGCCACGGACTACGGCCGCAAGCTCCGCGAAATCCGCCTGGCCCAGGACCTCGAGGACCTGATGGGCAAGGACGAGATCCTCGCCGCCTACCTCAACCTCGTCCCGTTCGGCAACGGCGCCTTCGGCATCGAGGCCGCGGCGCAGACCTACTTCGGCATCCCCGCCGCCGACCTGTCGCTGCCGCAGGCCGCGCTGCTCGCCGGCCTGGTGCAGCAAACGTCCGGGCTGAACCCGTACACCAACCCCGAGGGAGCGCGAGTCCGGCGTGACGACGTCCTGACCGCGATGGCCGACGTCGGCTCCATCAGCCACGCCGCGGCCGACGCGGCGAAAGCCTCCGACCTCGGGGTCCTGCCACAGCCGGGCATCCTGCCGCAGGGCTGTATCGCCGCAGGCGACAACGGCTTCTTCTGCGACTACGTGCTGCAGTGGCTCGCCGACCACGACCTGCCCGTCGACGAGCTCACGCGCGGCAGCTACACCATCAACACCACCCTGGACCCGGAGGTGCAGGCGTCCGCGGAGACGTCGCTGGAGGAGCAGGCCTCACCGACCGCCGACGGCGTCGCGGAGGTCATGAACGTAATCCAGCCCGGCACCGACTCCCGCCGCGTGCTGGCGATGGCGTCGTCCCGCCACTACGGCCTCGACCCCGCCGCCGGGCAGACCGTCCAACCGCAGCCGTACTCGATGGTCGGCAACGGCGCGGGGTCGATCTTCAAGGTCTTCGCCGCGACCGCCGCGGTGGAGAAGGGCATGGGCATCGACACCACCCTCCAGGTTCCGCGGCGCTACGAGGCGTCGGGGCTTGGCGACGGCGGCGCGGAGGGCTGCCCGCCCGGGATGTACTGCGTGGAAAACGTCGGCTCGTACAAGCCCTCGATGACGCTGGCCGAGACGCTGGCCCACTCCCCCAACACGACCTTCGTCATGCTCGCCGAGCAGCTCGGCGTCCCCGCCATCGCCGACATGGCGGTACGGCTGGGCCTGCGCTCCTACGCGGAGCCGGGCACGTGGGACGAGAACACGTCCATCAAGGACTACGTGTCCACGGCGACGCTCGGCTCCTTCGTCCTCGGCCCCACACCGGTGAACGCCCTCGAGCTGTCCAACGTCGGCGCCACCCTGGCGTCGGAGGGCCGCTGGTGCGAGCCGTCGCCCGTCGACTCGGTCCTGGACCACGACGGCAACCCCGTCGACCTGCACCGCAAGCCCTGCGAGAAGGCGGTGGAGCCGGGCGTGGCGGCCGCCGTCGCCAACGCCATGAGCCTCGACCACGTCGAGGGCACCGCGAAGGACGCCTCCGACTCCTCCGGCTGGAACGGCCCCATGGCCGGCAAGACCGGCACGACGGAGTCCCACCAGTCCGCCGCGTTCCTGGGCTTCACCTCCGGGCTGTCGTCGGCGGTGTACGCCTACAACGACGGCTCCTCGCAGTCCGGCCTGTGCACCTCGCCGCTGCGCCAGTGCGGTTCCGGCAACCTGTACGGCGGCAAGGAGCCCGCGCGGACGTGGTTCGGCGCCATCAACCCGATCATCGGCCGCTTCGGTGGGGCGTCGCTGCCCACGATGGATCCGAAGTACCGGACCAACCACACCTCCATCCCGCACGTCACGGGACTGAAGGAGGACGAGGCCCGGAAGAAGCTCGAGGAGGCCGGCTTCACGGTCACGACGACCACCGCGACCGGCACCGGCGTCCCCGCCGGGCAGGTCACGGGCGTGGCCAACGCCAACACCGTCCTCCAGGGCGGCCTGGTGGTCATCGCGGTGTCGGACGGCTCGGCGCCGCCGCCCCCGCCGCCCCGGGAGCCCGAGGGCCCGCGTCCCGACAACCCGTCGAACAACGTGCCCGGCGTGCCGCCGCTGCCGGATTCCATCGACATCCCCGGCATCGGCCGCATCCCGCTTCCGGGCTAGGCCGCCGGCGGCGGGGCGGGCTCGCCTGTCTCGCGCGCGTTCAGCCCGCGCGTGTCTCGCGCGCATTCAGCCCGCGCGTGTCTCGCGCGCATTCCCACCGGCCCCACAGACCCCACAGGCCCTGCGTGCCCCACCCGTGCGCCCGACCGGCCTGCTCCGAGCTCGCGAGGGCTTTCGGAGCGGTGCGAGGGGGCCTGCTGGGCAGTCGCGGGGACCGCGGGGCCGTTGTTCTCGGTTTCAGCGTCGATCGAGGGCCTCGAGAGGCCGGGGATCTGCACTGAAACCGAGGAAAAAGGGCCGAAATCCTCGGTTTCAGTGTCGATCGCGGGGGTCTGCGGGGCCTCCGCTGACACTGAAACCGAGGCCGACCGGCGCGCCCGGCAGTCCTTCGGGGGCCGGCCCCCGGAAATGCCGCCACACGGCCCGCAGGCGGGTCGGGCACCGTTCCGGCACTCGGGCCCGGGCGCCCTCCGAAAACCCGCGAGAGGC
>JAEWGK010000029.1 GCA_023388385.1 Actinomycetes bacterium
AGGGAGGTCGGCTCCCAGGTCGTGGTCCTCCACGACCTCAACATGGTGGCCCGCTACAGCGATATCGTCGTCATCCTCAACGAAGGCCGGATCGCCGCCATCGGGGATCCCGGAGAGGTGATGACTCTGGAGCTCATCCAGGACATCTACGGGATGGACGCATGGCCGGTGGAGGTCAACGAGATCCGCCAATTCGTCTTCGACACCCGCACGCACCACCGCGAAACCGTGGCCTCCGGATCGGCCGGCATAGAAATCTCGGAATCCGGCCTCCACGACGGGGAGTGCCCCGCATGCGCACCACCCACTGAGCCTCCGGAGCGCCGACGGTGACGGGCGACCGGCATCCGTCGCGCTCCGGCGGGCGGGGATCCCGCCACATCGGCATCCTCGCCGACACGGGAGCCGATGGCGTCCACCAGGTGTTCGACATTCACGGTATTTCAGGCGGCGCGTATGTGGCCGTGATCCACGAGGGTCCCGTCGAATCGATTGCCATCATGCGCGACGGCGCGATCCTCGCCCGCAGCAGCACCCCCGGGCGTTCACTGCGGTTGTCCGCCGACGATGGTGGCCTCACGCTGACGACCTCGACGTTTTCGCGGCAGGACACCGTCCATCGGATCGATGTCCGGCGATCGGTGGCGGAGTGCTCCTTGATCTTGGACGTGCCGCTACCGGCACCGCCCGAGGGACATCTCCCCGGGACGGCCACCTCCGCCGATGGGACGGCCATCCCGTATCAAGTGCACGTCGATCCCGACCATTGTCCGCTCGACGAGGACGGACGGCCCCACCCCCGGGCCGTCGTCATGTACGTCTACGGCGGTTTCGGAGTGGTTCCCCGTCCTTTCCGCTCCGAGTCACTCGCCGGCGACTGGCTCTCTCACGGCGGAGGCTACGGGATCGCCCACATCCGCGGAGGAGGCGAATTCGGTCCGGCGTGGCATGAGTCGGGCATGCGTGCCGGCAAGAGGGCGGCGGCCTGCGACGCCGCCGCCGTCGTGACGGACATTCGGCGACGGGGGTTGGCTTCGCCGTCGACCATCGGCATCCACGCCATGTCCAACGGCGCCATTCCCGCATGCGCCCTGGCCCTGACCCCCGACGACGATCCCCGCCATGCGCAGGTTGGCGCCGTCGCCTGCCAGGTTCCGCTCGCGGATCTGCGCGCCTTTCCCACCACCGTGCACGGCCGTTCGTGGATTCCCGAATACGGCGACCCCGATGAGCCGGCCCAGTGGAACGGCTGGATTTCGGATATCGATCCCCTGTCGCTCGCGCGGCGGGCGGCCGACCGCATGAACGGTCCGTCACTTCCCCCGTTCCTCGTCACCGGCTTCCGCGATGACGACGTCACTCCGGGCGGCGACGCCGTCCGCCTTGCCGGCGCGCTCAGGGCCGCCGGCGCCGACGTGACCTCCCCTCCGCTGCGTCCGGGAACCCACGTCGGGGCCATGTCCGACCGGGCTCGTGCCGCGGCGAGCGCCGAATTGTGGGCGTTTTTCCGCCGGACGCTGCTCGGGGCGCCAGGGGGCGGAACCGCTCCTGCGTGACGGCCGGTCGTCACCACGAGCGGGCGCCGGGGTGCACTGGATCGTCCCCACCCGCCGCCGGCCACGTCTCGCGGATGAGCGTCTCCAGCGACGTGGCGACCAGCTCCGGCTGCTCCAGCTGCACCATGTGGCCGGCGCCGCGGGCGCGGACCAGGCGGGCGCCGGGCCAGTGCTCGATGATGTCGACGGCCCGGTCGAAGGGGATCATCAGGTCCCTGTCGCCCGCGACGACGATGCCCGGGATACCGGCAAGACGGGACACGCCCTCCGTCTCGTCGTGCATCTGCAGAGTGCCGAAGAAGTTGAGGATGGTCGTCGAGTCCGTGTCGTCGATCATCCGCTCGTTGAGCAGGACCAGCTCGCGGGCGACCTTCTGGTCACCGAACGAGCCGCCGCGAACCACGGGCACGATCCAGCGACCCGTGATGACGCGGACCTGATTGACCAGCTGCGGTAGCATCGCCGCCCCACGCACCAGCGTCGAGCCGACGGGGTTCAGCACCATCTGCGGGATGCCACCCTTCTCCAGGCCGGAGGCGGCGGTGGCGACGAGCGCGACGGCGCGGACCCGCTCCATCGCCTCCGGGGCCACGCGCGCCAGCGCCATCGTGGTCATGCCGCCCATCGAATGGCCGACCAGGAGGATGTCCCCGTACGGCACCCGCTCGCGCAGCACCGCGGCGAGATCGCGGGCCGTCCACTCGATGGTGCAGTTCGCCGCCTCCGGCTCCTCCGAGTCGCCGTGGCCGCGCTGATCCCAGAACAGCATGCGGATGCCGTCGCCGAACGCCTCGCGCAGCAGGCGGGCGACGAGGCACCAGCCGTCCATGCTCTGGCAGTAGCCGGGGGTGAACACCACCGTCAGCGGCGCGGTGGAGAAACCCGCCTCGCGGACGTGCAGGCCGATGCCGTCGTCCGCGGCGACGGTGCCCTCCCAGTTCGCCCGCGGCAGCTCGAGCCACTCCCCCGGCAGCGACTCCGCGTGGCGGGCGATGAACGCCTCCCGCAGGCCCATCGCGCCAGCTGCGGCCGCGGTGGCCAGGGCGCCCGCGCCGGCGACGAGGCCCCAGCCCGGAATCCGCCTGGACATGGCCGCTACGCCTCCACGCGCACGACGCGGCCGCGCACGGCGGTGACGATTTCGTAGGAGATGGTGCCCATGGCGTCGGCGAGCTCCGTCGCCGTCATCTCGCCGCCGGAGCCGTCGCCGAAGATGCGGACCTCGTCGCCCGGATGCACCGCGTCGCCGACCTCGACGACGAACTGGTCCATGCACACCCGCCCCACCTGCGGGTACCGGCGGCCGCCGATGGCGACGGAGAACCGTCCCGACAGCGCCCGCGGCAGGCCGTCGGCGTAGCCCCACGGCACGACGGCGACGCGCGTGTCCCGCTCTGCCGTCCACGTGCGGCCGTAGCTCACGGCCTCGCCCGCCGGCACGTCCTTCACCAGCTGCACCCGCGACGTCAGGGTCATCGCCGGCCGCAGCCCGCCGATGGCGCCCGGGAACGGCTCGTGGCCGTAGAGGGCGATGCCGGGGCGCACCATGTCGAACGCCAGATCCGGCCGCGACACCGCGGCCGCCGAGTTGGCCAGGTGGTTGACGGGCAGCTCCAGGCCCCGGTCGCGCAGGGCCGCGATGGCGTCGCGGAACCGCCCGGCCTGCATGTCGATGCTCGGGTGCCCCGGCTCGTCGGCGCACGCCAGATGGCTCATCACGCCGGTCACCTCCACGGCGCCGGAGCGGTGCGCCTCCGCCAGCGCGTCCGCGGCGGCCCCCAGATCGCCGGCGACGACGGAGAAGCCGCCGCGGTTCATGCCCGTGTCCGCCTTCACCGTCACCCGCGGGCGGCGGCCGACGCGCCGGCCCGCCGCGATGACCGCGTCCAGGTGCGCCACCGACTGCACGGCCAGGTCGACGTCCCGGCCGACGGCGCGCTCCACGAGCTCCGCCTGGTGCCCGGGCTCCCAGATCCACGCGAGGATCGGCGCCCGCACCCCCGCGTCGCGCAGCGCCAGCGCCTCGCCGGGCGTGACGACGCCCAGCTGGTCCGCTCCCCCCTCGAGCGCCGCGCGGGCCGCGGTCGCCGCACCGTGCCCGTACCCGTCGGCCTTGACGACGGCCATGACGCGCGGCGCCCCCGACGCCGCGCGGACGCGGGCGACGTTGGCGGCGATGGCGGACGCATCGATCCGGGCGACGGTCAGGGCCGTCGAGGGGTCCGGGCTGCGGCGGGAGCTGTGGGCGAATCGCATGCCGTCATTGTGCCACCGGGGCCGACGGTCCCAGTCCCGGGCCGACGACCGGGTCGTACCGCACCGTGCGCGGCGCGGCGTTGTGCGCGGCGGCGGCCGTGGCCTCCCGGACGGCATCCGCGATGAGGGACGCCGACGCTGGAGCATGGCCGGCCGGGGTGCGGGCGGCGATCTCCGCGGCGCGGGCATGGATGGCCGCGGCGACGACGACGGGATCCGTGCCCCGGGGCGTCGCCGACGACGGGTCGCCGGCCGCCGCTGCGCGGGCGAGCCACGCACCGAGCATGCCCGACAGCACGTCGCCCGACCCAGGGGTCGCCGCCCACGACGTCTCGGCGTCGACGGCGGTGACGGTGACGGGGGCGTCCGCAGCGATGGCCCCGTCGGCCGCGACCGGGGCGGCGACCAGCGTGACGCGGCCCTTGAGCAGAACGGTCGCCCGCAGCGTCCGGGCCATGGCGACGACCGCCGCGATCGGGTCGGTTTCCACCGCCGGCACGGCCCCGCCCAGGGAGCCCGCCAGCCGGGCGAACTCTCCGCGGTGCGGCGTGAGCACCGTGCGCGCGCCGCGGGCCCCGCGGGCGGCGACGGCGTCGCGGAGGTCCTCGCGCTCCGCCAGCAGGGTCAGGCCGTCGGCGTCGAGGACGAGCGGCTCGCCGCGCCCGGCGAGCTCCCGGATCTCGGCGGCCTGCGCCTCCCCCATGCCCCGGCCCGGGCCCGCGACCCAGGCCTGGACGCGGCCGGCGGAGGCGACGTCGTCATGCGCCACCACCTCCGGCAGCGCGCGCGTCACCTCCGCGCGGCACGGGCCGACGTGGCGGACCATCGCGGACGTCGCGCGGACCGCGCCCGCGGTCGCCAGCACGCCGGCGCCGGGGAAGTCCGCCCCGCCCGCGCAGATGCCGGCGACGCCGCCGGAGTACTTGTCGTCGCGCTCCCCCGGCTCCAGCGACGGCAGGTCGATGACGGAGCGCAGCGCCCGCACGTAGCCGACGCTGACCTCGCGCTCCAACATGCGCAGCTGCTCCGCCAACGGCGCCGGACCGTGCCCGGGCAGGCCGATGTCCACGAGCGTCACCCGGCCGCACTCGGGAGCGAGGACGTGGGCGCGGCGCAGCCCGCCGAACGTCACCGTCCGGTCGGCGATGACGTGGGGGCCGTCGACCGCGCCGGAATCCGCCGCGACGCCGGACGGCACGTCGACGGCGAGCATCGGCACGCCCGCCGTGGTGAGCTGGGAGACGAGCCCCGCCGCCTCCGGACGCAGGCCGCCGGAGCCGCCGATGCCCGCGATGCCGTCGATGGCCAGGTCGTGGACGTCGCCGCCGAGACCCCGGGCCGCGTCGACGACGACGCCGCCGGCGTCCTCGAACGACGCCAGCGCGGTGGCGTGCGCGGTGGAGCCGAGCAGCACGGCCTCTGCCCGGTGGCCCTCCGCCAGCAGCTTCGCCGCCGCGTAGAGCGCGTCGCCGCCGTTGCCGCCGGAGCCGGCGAGGACCAGCACGCGCCCGGCGCGGCCCTCCCCCGGCCTGTCCGCCAGCATCTCGCGCGCGACGTCGGCGACCGCCGCGGCGGCCTCCAGCATGAGCTCGTCCGGGTGCGCCTGGGCCTCCAGCAGCGGGCGCTCGCCCGCGCGGACCTCCTCGACCGAGTAAACGGGGTGCATGGCCCCAGGCTACGTCGGCGCGGGCCACCCCGCCGACGCCTCCCGCGGGATGCGCCGTGCGTGACGGCGTCAGCCGCGCGACCCCCGCCGCGACGCCGACCCCCACGCCGCCAGCGCCAGGGCGCACGCCACGCCTGCCGCCCCCGCGGCGAGTACGCCGCTGGAGCCCTCGCCGAGCACGGCGGACGTCGGCACGCCCAGCAGAGCGCCCTGCTCCACCTGGCCGCCGACGAGCGCGCCGGCGGCGATGCCGAAGTTGAACGCCCCGGAGTTGAGCCCCGAGGCGGGCTCGCCGAGGTCGCCCGCGGCGCCAAGCACCCACGCCTGCGACACCACCGAAATGGCGCCGGCGAACAGGCCCCAGCCGATCATGACGACGAACGCCGACGCCGGGGACTCGACGAACAGACGGAACACGACGAGCGCCGCCAGGACGCCCGCCGGCAGAACGACCACGGCGGCGCTGACGCTGCGGCGCAGCAGCGGCCCGGCCAGGAAGTTGCCCGCGAGCCCCGCGACGCCGAACGCCAGCAGCGCCGCGGAGATGCCGGACACCGGCACCCCGCCCAGGTCCTGCAGCAGCGGCGACGCGTAGGTGTACGCCGTGAAGTGCGCGGTGACCAGAAGGAACGTGAACAGCACGCCGAAGCGGACGCCGCGGTTGCCCCAGGCCCGGGCGATGTCGGCGAACGCCACCGCCCGCGAGACGGGCGTACGCGGCAGCAGCATGAGCACGACGACGCCGACGGCGCCCGCGGCCACGCCGACGGCCGAGAACGCCTGGCGCCAGCCGAACGTCTCCCCCAGCCACGTCGCCAGCGGCACGCCGAGCACGACAGCCGCCGCCGACCCGGAGAACGCCACCGTCAGCGCCTTCGGCCGGTCCCCCGGCGCCGCCATCCGCGTCACCGTCGCGCCGAGCAGCGACCAGAACACGCCCAGCGCCAGGCCGACCAGCGTCCGCGACGCCAGGTAGAACCACTCCGTCCGCGCCACCGACGTCGCGATGCCGGAGACCAGCACGATGATGAGCGCCAGCGCCAGCACCACGCGCCTGTCGACGCGCCCCACGAGCTTCGGCGCCACGACCGCCATGCACGCGGCGAGGATGCCCGGCACGGAGACGCCCAGGCCGACCAGTGCGTTCGATGCGCCGAGGTCCTCCGCGACCAGCGTGAGGACGCCGATGGGCAGCTGCTCCATCGTCGTCATGATGAAGATGCCCAGGCCCAGCACGACGATCGCCGCCCACGGCGTCCCCGTCCGGACCCGCGGCCCGGGGCCGTCGCCCCGGGCGTCGTCACGCTTGTCGCGTTCGGTGCCGCCGACCTCCGCCACTGCCACTCCCTTCGTGATCGTCCCGTTCCATCCGTTCCGTGGACCCCTCGGGTGCCATGCGTTCCGTGGATTCCCCGCATCGCGCACGCGACGCGGCCACCGGCACCCCGGGGGCGCGCGGTGGCCGCGGCGTCGTCGTTGCCCTGCCCGGGTCTATTCGACCGTGACGGACTTCGCGAGGTTGCGGGGCTTGTCGATGTCCTCGTTGCCGCACTGGCGAGCGATCTCCGCGGACAGGAACTGCAGCGGGATGGTCGACAGCAGCGGCTGCAGCAGCGTCGAGGTCTCCGGGATCTCGATGAGGTAGTTGGCGAACGGCCTGACCGCCTCGTCGCCCTCCTCCGCGATGACGATGGTCTTCGCGCCACGGGCGCGGATCTCCTGGATGTTGGAGACGATCTTCGAGTGCAGCACCGCGCGGCCCTTCGGCGATGGCACCACCACGACGACGGGCAGGCCGTCCTCGATGAGCGCGATCGGGCCGTGCTTCAGCTCGCCGGCCGGGAAGCCCTCCGCATGGATGTACGCCAGCTCCTTCAGCTTCAGCGCGCCCTCCAGCGCCACCGGGTAGCCGACGTGGCGGCCCAGGAACAGCATGGTCGGGATGGCGCCCAGCTCGCGGGCGATGTCCAGGTACTGGTCGCCCTTGTCGACGACCTCCTGGATCTTGGCGGGGATGGTCTCCAGCTCGGCGTACTCGCGGGTCACCTCGTCCGGGTACTTCGTGCCGCGGGCCTGCGCCAGCGCGAGGCCGACGATGTAGTTCGCCGCGATCTGCGCCAGGAACGACTTGGTCGCCGCGACGCCGATCTCCGGGCCGGCGTGGGTGTACAGCACGGCGTCGGACTCGCGCGGGATCTGCGCGCCGTTGGTGTTGCACACCGCCAGCACGCGGGCGCCCTGCGACTTCGCGTGGCGGACCGCCTCCAGCGTGTCCGCCGTCTCGCCGGACTGGGAGATGGCGACGACGAGGGTCTGGCGGTCCAGCACCGGGTCGCGGTAGCGGAACTCGGAGGCGACCTCGATCTCGACCGGGATGCGGACCCAGTGCTCGATGGCGTACTTCGCCAGCAGGCCCGAGTGGTATGCCGTGCCGCAGGCGACGACGAAGACCTTCTCGATGTCCCGCAGATCCTGATCCGTCAGGCGCTGCTCGTCCAAGACGATGCGGCCGTCCACCAGGTGGCCGGCCAGGGTGTCGCGGACCGCGGCGGGCTGCTCGTGGATCTCCTTCACCATGAAGGAGTCGTAGCCGCCCTTCTCCGCGGCCTCGAGGTCCCAGTCGATGGTGAACGGGCGGCCGTCCTGCTCGACGCCGTCGAAGCCCATGATCGTGTAGGCGTCCGCCGTGATCTCCACCGCGGTGTCCGGGCCGAGCTCGACCGCGTTGCGGGTGTGTGCGATGAACGCCGCGACGTCGGAGCCCAGGTACATGCCCTCCTCGCCGACGCCGACGATGAGCGGAGTGGAGCGGCGGGCCGCGAGGATGCGGTCCGCGTGGTCGGCATGGGTGAACAGCACGGTGAACGCACCCTCCAGGCGGTTCAGCACGTGCAGCGCCGCGGCGCGGAAGTCGCCGCCGACGCCCGCGCCGTCCTCGCCGGAGTAGGCGCGGGCGAACAGGTGCGCCGCGACCTCGGAGTCCGTCTCGGAGGCGAGCTCCACGCCGGCGTCCTCCAGCTCCGCGCGCAGCGGCGCGAAGTTCTCGATGATGCCGTTGTGGAC
>JAEWGK010000038.1 GCA_023388385.1 Actinomycetes bacterium
GTGGGGGTCAAGGGTGCGTTAGCGTGTGTCATGGAAGGCCGTTTCTGGTGTCCGGGTGGTTTGTGTTCTAGCCCCAGACAAGCACAGGGACGGCCTTCCCCCTTGTGTTCTCCCGGCTATCGCCGGCGGTGGTGGTGCCCCGCGCAGCGTTCACAACCTGCCGGGACACAACACCTAGCGCGCGGCCGCCCGCACCGCCGCGGTGATGGCCCCGGCATCGCGGAGATCCGGCACCACCGCATGGGCGCCGGCGGCGCGGAGCGTGGCGGCGTCGTCCGGGCCCGTCGCCACGCCCACCATGCCGGCGCCGCAGGCCAGCGCCCCCGCGACGTCGTGGACGGTGTCGCCCAGCACCACCGCCCGTGGGTCCCCGGGAAAACCAGCCCGCCATCGGGCCAGCGTCGACGCGACCAGCGCCGACCTGTCGTCCGTCGCATCCCCGAAGGAGCCCAGCGTCAGATCGAGGACGGGGGCGGGCGCGCCCGGGGCGTCGTCACGTATGACCCCCGCACCCGCGGCCCCCGCGTCGGCGGCGCCCACCACCGAAAACCCCGCGTGGCGCAGCTTCAGCTCCGCCGTCGCGCGGATGTTGCCCGTGACCACCGTCTGCGCCGACGCCACCGTGGCCACCGCCGCCAGGGCCGCATGCGCGCCGGGCAGCGCACGGCCCTCCCACGGCGCCCCCGCGCACGCCCGGCCGTAGTCCGCCAGAACGCCGGGCAGCTCCGCGGCGTCGACGCCCGAGCGGGCCAGCGCCTCGCCCCAGATGGCGTGGTCGGTGCGGCCGGCGAACACCAGATCCGTCGGAATCGAGCCGCCGCGCGATGCGATGACCGACTCCGCGCAGCCGTGGCCGAACCGGTTGGGGTGCAGCAACGTCAGATCGATGTCCCAGATGACCAGCACGTGCGCCTCAGCCCCGCATCGGCCACGAGCCGTCGACGTCCGAGCCGTCCTTGCCCTGCTTGCGCAGCCACGCGCGGAAGTCCTCCGCCTGCTCCCACGCCGCGACGGCCTGGAACTCCATGAGCTCGTCGCCGTCCATCGACGTGAGCTCCGGGTGCTCCTTCGCCATCTTCCAGGCCAGGCGGGCGGCGGCCAGCGCGTCCTCCGTCGAGTCGTGCGCCTTGTCCAGCCGCACGCCGTAGTGGGTGCACGTCGCGTCCAGCGTCCGCTTGCCCTTGCGCCACCTGTCCAGCTTTCTGTCCAGCACGTACGGGTCGACGACCAGCCCGTCGACGGTGAACGACGGCTCCAGGGAGCGCAGCACCGTCAGGTCGTAGGCCGCGTTGTACGCCACCACCGCGTACCCGTCGCGCCACGACGACTGGAGCATGGCGATGGTCCTGTTCAGCACCTCCGCATGCGGGGCACCCTCGGCGCGGGCGCGCTCGGTCGTGATGCCGTGAACTCGCGCCGCCGCCTCCGGGATCTCCACCCCGGGGTCGGCGAGCATGGCCACGCGCTTCGGCTGCTGCCCGGCGGTCAGGCGCACCAGCGACGATGTCACTATGCGGCAGGTGAACGGGTCCGTGCCGGTGGTCTCCAGATCGAAGGCGACCATCCGTCCGACGTCGAAGGGCTTCATGGTCGTCAGTCTAGGCGGCGCCCCGACATGGCGGTCCGCGTTCGGCGGGCGCCCGGCCGATGATCCACGGGCGCCTAGACTGTGACCCCGTGAGCGACGACACCACCCCCACCGACGTCCGCCGCGCCTGGGCCGAGCTGGCCGCCGAGCTGCGCGACCACTCCGCCCGCTACTACGCGGGCGAGCCCGTCATCTCCGACGCGGAGTACGACCGCATGTTCCGCCGGCTCCAGGAGATGGAACGCGAGCACCCCGAGCTCGCCGTCCCCGACAGCCCCACCCACACCGTCGGCGCGCCGGTGGAACCGCGTGGCGACGCCACAGGCGCCGTCACGGCCGCCCCCGGCGCCGCGGGGGAGCCCGCCGACGGGGGCGCGGCCCCCGCCGACGGCACCGTCTTCGAGCCCGTCGAGCATCTCCAGCGGCTCTACAGCCTGGACAACGTCTTCAGCGAGGGGGAGCTGCGCGACTGGCTTGCCCGCACCCCCGCCGAGGCGTACCTGACGGAGCTGAAGATCGACGGCCTGTCCATCGATCTGGTCTACGAGGACGGCAGGCTCATCCGCGCCGCAACCCGCGGCGACGGCCGCGTCGGCGAGAACGTCACCGCCAACGCCCGCACCATCGCCGACATCCCGCAGGAGCTCGACGGCTCCGGTGACCTGCCCGTCCCCGCGGTCCTCGAGGTCCGCGGCGAGGTCTACATGCGCCCCGACGAGTTCGAGCGGATCAACTCCGCCCGCGCCGCCGCCGGCCAGGCGCCGTTCGCCAACCCCCGCAACGCCGCCGCCGGCTCCCTGCGCCAGAAGGACCCCGCCGTCACCGCCGAACGGCGCCTCAACATGATCTGCCACGGCATCGGCGAGATCAGCGGCTGGCGGCCCGAGTCCCAGCACGCCGCCTACGAGGCCCTCGACGCCTGGGGCTTCCACGTGTCGCCGTACACGAGGCGCGTCACCGACCCGGAAGACGTCGTCACGCACATGCTCCACTGGGGCGAGCACCGCCACGACGCCGAACATGAGATGGACGGCCTGGTGGTCAAGGTCGACGCCCTGGCGGAGCAGCGCGCCCTCGGCGCCACCGCCCGCGCGCCGCGCTGGGCCATCGCCTACAAGTACCCGCCGGAGGAGGTCACCACCGACCTGCTCGACATCCGCGTCTCCATCGGCCGCACCGGCCGCGCCACCCCCTACGCGGTGCTCGAGCCCGTGCCGGTCGCCGGCTCGACGGTCGCCCGCGCCACGCTGCACAACCCCACCGAGGTCGAGCGCAAGGGCGTGCTCATCGGGGACCGGGTGACCATCCGCAAGGCCGGCGACGTCATCCCCGAGGTCCTCGGCCCCGTCACCGCGCTGCGCGACGGCACCGAGCGGCGCTTCATCTTCCCGCACCTGTGCCCCGAATGCGGCACGCCGCTCGCGCCGTCCAAGGACGACGACGCCGACTGGCGCTGCCCCAACACCCGGCGCTGCCCCGGGCAGCTGCGCCGCCGCGTGGAGTTCCTGGCGTCGCGCGGGGGCTTCGACATCGAGAAGCTCGGCGAAACCGGTGTCGCCGACCTGGTCAACCGCGGCATCATCGGCGACGACGGCGCCGTCTTCGAGCTCGACGAGGACGCCCTGAAGCGCAGCACCGCCTACGTGACGACGAAGGGCGACGTCAACGCCAACGGCAAGCAGCTGCTGGCGAACATCGAGGCCGCCAAGGGCGTCGACCTGTGGCGCGTCCTGGTCAGTCTGTCCATCCGCCACGTCGGACCGACGGCCGCGAGGGCGCTGGCGCAGCGGTTCGGGTCGATCGAGGCCATCGCGGCGGCGTCGCGCGACGAGCTCGCGGAGACCGACGGCGTCGGCGGCATCATCGCGGACTCCGTCATCGAGTGGTTCAGCGTCGACTGGCACCGCGACGTCGTCGACCGCTGGGCAGCCGCCGGCGTGCGCATGGCCGACGAGGCCTCCAACCGGCCCGAGCAGGTCCTCGAGGGGCTGACCGTCGTGGTCACCGGGTCGCTGGAGGGCTTCACGCGCGACTCCGCCAAGGAGGCCATCATCGTCCGCGGCGGCAAGGCGGCCGGCTCCGTGTCGAAGAAGACGTCCGTGGTGGTCGTCGGAGACAACGCCGGGTCGAAGGCCACCAGGGCCGAGGAGCTCGGCGTCCCGATTCTCGACGAGGCCGGGTTCGTGCAGCTGCTCGGGCAGGGCGCCGCGGCGATTCCGGGAACCGGCGAGGACGCGTAGCGGCTGCGCCCGCTCGGGCGTGGACGGTGCTGTCACAGGCGGCGGGGAGCGGCTGCGCCCGCGCGGGCGTGGACGGCGAGCAGCCGCAGTCGCGGACGGGGCGTCGGAGGGCACTCGTGCGCAAGTGGCCATCGAACCACCGCGTGTGCGGGCAAAAGCCCAGGTCGGATCGCGCTGTTTCGGTGGTTCGTTGGCCACGAAGCGCAGTGTGCCCGGCGGAGTGACGGTGTGGGCCCGTCGGAGCGGTGGCGTGGGCTCGCCCCGCCTCGCCGACGCGCAACGAGCACCCGCGCCGACGCGCAACGAGCGCCGAAGCCGGCTACTCGCCCGCGATGGGGGTCGGCTCGATGCGCCAGACCTCGCGGGCGTAATCGCCGATGGTGCGGTCGGAGGAGAAGCGGCCGGACCGGATGATGTTGAGGAAGCACTTGCGGGCCCAGGCCAGCTGGTCGCGGTAGTCCTCGGCCATGCGGTCGCGGGTGGCGCGGTAGTCCTCGAAGTCGCCGAGCACGTACCAGACGTCGGCGGGCTCGTGGCCGAAGCCGTCGAGAAGCGACATGTGCAGGTCGTGGAACATGCCGGTGCCGTTGTCGTCGAAGGTGCCGTCGACCAGCGAATCGACGGCGCGCTTCAGGCCCGGAACGGACTCGTAGACGCCGCGGGCGGAGTAGGTGCGGCGCAGTTCGGGCAGCTCCTCCTCCTTGGCGCCGAAGATGTAGGCGTTCTCGTGGCCGACGGCCTCGACGATCTCGACGTTCGCGCCGTCGAGGGTGCCGAGCGTCAGAGCGCCGTTCATCATGAACTTCATGTTGGAGGTGCCGGACGCCTCCTTGCCGGCGGTGGAGATCTGCTCCGAGACGTCGGCGGCCGGGATGATGTGCTCGGCGGGGGAGACGTTGTAGTTCTCGACGAAGACGACCTTGAGCTTGCCGCCGATCTCCTTGTCGCCGTTCACCAGGTCGGCGATGGAGTTGATGAACTTGATGATGGCCTTCGCGCGCACGTAGCCCGGGGCGGCCTTCGCGCCGAAGACGGCGACGCGGGGCACGACGTCCCAATCCGGGTTCTCCTTGATGCGGTGGTACAGGTCCAGCACGTAGAGGGCGTTGAGCAGCTGGCGCTTGTACTCGTGCAGGCGCTTGATCTGCACGTCGAACATGGCGGAGGGGTCCACCTCGACTCCCTGGCGCTGCATGATCCAGGCCGCGAAGTCCTCCTTGTTGCCCTGCTTGGCGGCGATGACCTCGCGCAGGACGTCCTCGTCGTCGGCGAAGCGCTCGAGCTCCGTCAGGCGGTCGAGGTCGGTGACCCACGCGTCGGAGCCGAGCAGGCGGGTGAGCAGCTTCGGCAGACGCGGGTTGCACTGGTTCAGCCAGCGGCGCGGGGTGACGCCGTTGGTCTTGTTGTTGAACTTCTCCGGCCACATCCCGTACCAGTGGTGCAGCGTGTCGCGCTTGAGGATTTCGGTGTGCAGCGCGGCGACGCCGTTGACGGAGTACGCGGCGTAGCAGGCGATCCACGCCATGTGGATGCGGCCGTGGGAGATGGGGGCGAGGTAGTCGATGGTGCCGCCGTCCATGCCGCGGCCGGCCATGTCCTCGCGGAAGCGGCGGTCGATTTCGGCGACGATCTCGAGCACGCGGCCGAAGAGCTTCTGGAAGATGGAGTACTCCCAGGTCTCCAGCGCCTCGGCGAGGACGGTGTGGTTGGTGTACGCGAAGGTCCCGGTGACGATGTCCCAGGCCTCGTCCCAGCCCATGCCGTGGTCGTCGAGGAGCAGGCGCATGAGCTCCGGGATGGCGAGGACCGGGTGGGTGTCGTTCAGCTGGATGGAGTTGTACTCCGCGAACGTCGACAGGTCGCCGTGGATCTCGAGGTGGGAGTCGATCATCTCCTGCAGCGACGCGGAGACGAAGAAGTACTGCTGGCGGACGCGCAGCACCTTGCCCTCGTAGGTGGAGTCGTTCGGGTACAGCACGCGGCACAGGTCGTGGACGCGCTCGCGCTCGATGATGGCGTCGGTGAATCGCTGGGAGTTGAAGGCGTCGTAGTCGAACTCGCGCAGCGGCTCGGCGTTCCACAGGCGCAGCGTGCCGACGTTGGCGGTGCCGTAGCCGGTGATCGGCATGTCGTAGGGGACGGCGCGGACGACGAGGTCGTCGAAGGAGACGATGCGGGCCTGCTCCTCGCGGCGGACGACGAAGGGGTAGCCCTCCTCCATCCACGGGTCCGGGTGCTCGTCCTGGAAGCCGTCATCGAAGGTCTGCTTGAACAGGCCGTAGCGGTACAGGATGCCGTAGCCGGTGGCGGGCAGGTCCTGGGTGGCGCAGGAATCCAGGAAGCAGGCCGCCAGGCGGCCGAGGCCGCCGTTGCCCAGCGCCGCGTCGTGCTCCGCCTCGAGGATGTCGGAGAGCTCCTTGCCGTGCTCGCGGACGGCCTCCTCCGCCTCGTCGACCAGGCCCAGGTTGAGCAGGTTGTTCAGCAGGGCGCGGCCCATGAGGAACTCCGCCGAGAAGTAGTGCTGGCGGCGGGTCGCGGCGTACGCGGCGGTCGTCTTCTCCCAGTCGCCGGCGAGCCTGTCGACGACGACGCGGGACAGGCCCGCCCAGAACTCCGTGTCGGTCGAGGTTTCGGGGGTGCGGCCGGATTCGGCGCGAACGTGGGAGTCGAGGCGGTCGGTGAAGGTGGTCAACGCGTCTCCTTGCGGTCTGGAGG
>JAEWGK010000128.1 GCA_023388385.1 Actinomycetes bacterium
GAGCTGCGCGCGGCCGTCGTCGACGCCTCCGCGGGCCCGGGCCGCCGCCGGCGCGCCGCGGCCCAGCTGGCCCGCCTCGCCGAGGCGGGGGTGCCGGCCGCCCACCCGTCGCAGTGGTGGGGGCTGCCGGCGAACTCCACCGACGCCCCGGTCGTGGACGGCCCCGTGCGGGTGAGCCCGTCGAAGGTCGGCCGCGCCCTGGAGTGCCCGCTGCGCACCATGCTGGAGCAGCCGGAGAAGTCCGCCGCCATGTCCGCCGGCTCGATCTTCCACGCCGCCGCGGAGGCGGTGGAGAACGGCATGGACATCGCCGACGCCGCCGAGGAGCTGCGCCGCGGCCTCTCGCGCGTCCTCGACGTGCCCGGTTGGCGGCTCGACGCCGAGCTCGCCGAATGGGAGGAGGCGCTGGGGCACTGGGCCCGCTGGATCGACGGACGCCCGCCCGCCGTGACGGAGGAGGACGTGCGGGCGGAGGTCGCCGACGGCATCGTCGTCTCCGGGCGCATCGACAGGCTGGAGGACGGGTCGCACGGGCTCGTCGCCGTCGACATCAAGACCTCGCGGTACCCGGTGCGCATCGAGGACGCGGAGACGGACCCGCAGCTGTCGACGTACCAGCTGGCCCTGCACGCCTCAGGGCGGAAGCCCGGCGGCGCGCTGCTGGCGTACCCGCGGAAGCTCTCGCGGGGAGCCCCGACCCTGCGCGTCCAAGCGGAGCTCGCCGGCGACGCTCTGGAGGCGTGGCGCGCCACCGTCGCCGGCGCCGCGGAATCCCTGCGGGGCCCGGGCACCGTCGCCAGTCCCGGTTCGCACTGCGAGACATGCCGGGTCCGCCTGGCCTGCCCGACCGTCGCCGCCATGCCGGGGGAGGAGCCTCGATGATCGATCCCGTCGAACTGTCCCGCATGCTCGGACAGCCGTACGCGCCGACGGAGCAGCAGGCCGCCGTCATCGGCGCCCCGCCCGGCCCGATGCTGGTCGTCGCCGGCGCCGGCGCCGGCAAGACCGAGACGATGGCGGCCCGCGTCGTGTGGCTCGTCGCCAACGGCCACGTGCGGCCTGAGGAGGTCCTCGGCCTCACGTTCACCCGCAAGGCCGCCCGAGAGCTGGGCCACCGCATCCGGAGCCGGCTCGGCGGGCTCGCGTCGTCACGTGCGTTCCGGGCCGCCGCGGATCCGGAGGTGCTCGCGTCGCTGGAGACGATCGCCCCGGTGACCTCGACATACGACGCGTACGCGGGTTCATTGGTGTCCGAGTACGGGCTGCTGCTGCCCGCGGAGCCGGCCGCCGACATCCTCGACGGCGCGCGGGCGTGGATGGTGGCCTGGGACCTGGTCCGCGCGAAGACGACACTCGACCTGCGCGGCGGCCCGCAGGCGTCGACGGAGAAGCTGCTGACGCTGGCGGAACAGATGGACGGCCGCCTGGCGGATCCGGAGGACGTCGCGGCGGAGACCCGCGCGTTCCTGGACGTCATCGCCCAGCTGCCGAAGAGCCCGCGCCAGAAGTCCGACCTGCACTCGGACCTCGTCGGCGCCGTCGACGCGCAGCATGACCGGCTGACGCTCATCCCGCTGGTGGACGAGCTGCGCGAGCGGATTTCGGCCTCCGGATCCCGCACGTTCGCCCGCCAGATGGCCCTGGCGGCGGAGCTCGCCCGCACGGTCGCCGAGGTCGGGGCGGCGGAGCGGGCCCGCTACCGCGTCGTCATGCTCGACGAGTACCAGGACACCTCCCACGCCCAGCGCGTGCTGCTGCGTGCGCTCTTCGCGGGTTCGGCCGTCACCGCCGTCGGCGACCCCATGCAGGCGATCTACGGCTGGCGCGGGGCGACGTCCGCGAACCTCGCCGGATTCCCGGGCGACTTCCCGCAGCCGGACGGCTCGCCCGCTCCGACGCTGCAGCTGACGACGTCGTGGCGCAACCCGATCAGGGTCCTCGACGTCGCCAACGACATCTCCCGCGAGGCGTTCTCCGGGCGGGAACGCACGGTCGAGGAGCTGACGCCCCGGCCCGGCGCCGCCGACGGCGCGCTGGAGGTGTCCCTCCACGCCACCGCCGCGGACGAGCTCGCGTGGGTGGCCGATCGGCTCACGGAGGAGTACCGCGCCGCCCGCGCGGAGGGCCGGCCCTTCGAGGCCGCGGCACTGGTGCGCCGCAACGCCGACTGCGCGCCCATCCACGCGGCGCTCCAGGCACGCGGCGTGCCGTCCGTCATCGTCGGCGTCGGCGGCCTGCTGGGCATTCCCGAGGTCGCGGAGGTCGTCGCGCACCTCCGCGTCATCGCCGACCCCGGAGACGACGAGGCGATGCTGCGGCTCATCACCGGACCCCGCTGGCGCCTCGGCGCCGCCGACGTCGCAGCACTGTCGCGCCGCGCCCGGTTCCTGGCGCGCACGCGGGGGAGCGCGGGGTCCACCGGCGCTGGCGCGGCCACGGATGCGCCGGAGCACCCCGGGCCGCTGGAGGCGCTGGCCGACGGCATCGACGCCATCGCCGATGAACTGGAGGCCCCGCCGGCCGGGCTCGGCTTCGCCGTCGACGACCCCGGCCCGGGCGGCGCGTACTCGGAGGAGGGCCTCGCCCGCATAACGGAGCTCGGCGAACTGCTCGAGGGCCTGCGCCGGGCGATGCCCGCGCCGTCGCTGCCCGATCTCGTCGGCCACGTCGAGGAGGTGTTCGGCATCCGGGCGGAGACCGCCGCCGCCGGCGGCGCCGCCGGCCTCGCGCACCTGGACCGCTTCTCCGACGTCGCCGCGGACTACGCCCGCCGCACCGGCGGCGATCTGGCGTCGTTCCTCGGCTGGCTGACCCTCGCGGCCGAGCACGACCGGGGCCTGGATCCCGGGGTCCTGCCGGTGCGCGGCGATCGCGTGGAGATCATGACCGTCCACAAGGCCAAGGGCCTGGAATGGGACATCGTCGCGGTGCCACACGTCACCAAGTCGCAGTGGGACGACGCGAAGGTGTCGACGTGGCTGACCAACGCCCAGCTCCTGCCCCCGGCGCAGGAAGGCGAGCCGCAGCTCGACTCCGGCGGGGCGGAGCACCAGGGTGAGCTGGTCGCCCGGATGAAGGAGCACACGGCGGAGCTCCGCGCCGGCCGCGCCGACGAGAGCCGCCGCCTGTTCTACGTCGCCGTCACCCGGGCCGCGCGGCTGCTGCTGGTCAGCGCCTGCCACCGCATCAGCCCCGACCGGCAGAACCCCGAGGCGCCGTCGGAGCAGCTGCTGCGACTGGCGGATCGGTTTCCGGACGCCGTCGGCCCGTGGGAGCCGGAGGCCCCCGCCGACCCGCTGGAGCGGGCCGGCGGCGGGGAAGTCGCCTGGCCCTCCGATCCGCTCGGCGATCGCCGGACCGCCGTGGAGGAGGCGGCGGGGCTCGTGCGCGCGGCCCTGGCCGGCGACGCGGCGGAGCCGCTGGACAACGACATCTCCCGCGTCTGGCACGACGAGACGACGATGCTGCTGGAGGAGATCGCCCGGTCCGGCGACGTCGTCGAGGTGCCCGCCCCGGCCCAGCTGTCGGTCTCCGAGTACAGGGCGGCCCTGTCGGACCCGGAGGCGTACGCCCGTCGGCTCGCCCGGCCCGTGCCGTTCAAGCCAAACCCGTACGCACGCCGCGGCACGGCGTTCCACGCCTGGCTGGAGCAGCAGGGACCCGGGCCCGTTCTGCTCGACGACACAGAGATCGCCGACCTCCTCGAGGGCATGGACGTCGTCGACCGGCCGGATCTGGAGGCGCTCCAGGAGGCCTTCGGCAGGTCGGAGTGGGCGGGCCGGACGCCGGCGCGCGTCGAGGAGCCGTTCGACATCGGCATCGGCGGCGTCCGCGTGCGCGGCCGCATGGACGCGGTGTTCCGCATGGACGGGCGGTGGGTCATCGTCGACTGGAAGACCGGTCGCAGACCCTCCGGCGACGCGGCCCGGGAAGCCGCGCTGCAGCTCGCCATCTACCGCATCGCCTGGGCCGATCGCCGGCGCGCGGAGGGAGAGGACATCGTTCCGGAGGACGTCCGCGTCATGTTCCACTACGTCCGTGAGAACGTGACGGTGGAGCCGGACCCGGGCCTGCTGCCGGACCGGATACAGTTGGCGGAGGCGTTGCGCCAGCTGGCGGGCGGCGCCGACGAGACGGGAAGGGGCGAGCGCTGATGCGCGACAGCAGGCGCGACAGGTTCGGCGTCGAACCGGACCTGGACAACCTGCCGGATCACGCGCTGCTGGGGATCATCAAGATCCCGGCGGCGGCGAGCCGTGGTCCGTGGCGCCTCATCGTGCGGCGTCTGGCGTACGCCGTCGGCCTGCTGCTCGTGGCCGCCGTCGTCGTCTACCTGGACAAGGGCGGCTACAGCGACGAGCTGACGTTCGTCGACTCGCTGTACTACGCCTCCGTGTCGCTGTCGACCACCGGCTACGGCGATATCTCGCCGGTGACCGAGCGCGCCCGCATCATCAACATCCTGATCATCACGCCGCTGCGCGTGATCTTCCTCGCCCTCCTGGTCGGCACCACCCTGACGGTGCTGACGGAGGAGTCCCGCCGCACCCTGCAGATCCAGCGTTGGAGGAAAGCCGTGCGCAATCACACCGTCGTCATCGGCTTCGGCACGAAGGGCCGCTCGGCCGTCACGGCGATGCTGTCCGACGGCGTCGACCCGTCCCAGATCGTCGTCGTCGACACCGACGCCCAGGCCCTCGAGCGGGCCGGCAACCTCGGCCTCGTCACCGTCCACGGGTCGGCGACGAAGTCCGACGTGCTGAAGCTCGCCGGCGTCCCGCGCGCCCGCAGCGTCGTCATCGCCCCGAACAAGGACGACACGGCGGTGCTCGTGACCCTGTCGGTGCGCGAGATCGCCCCCGGCGCCACCATCGTCGCCTCCGTCCGCGAGTCGGAGAACCGCCACCTGCTGGAGCAGTCCGGCGCCGACCAGGTGGTCATCAGCTCCGAGACCGCCGGCCGCATGCTGGGCCTGGCGACGATCACCCCGTCCGTCGTGGAGATGATGGAGGACCTCCTCAGCCCCGACGAGGGCTTCTCCGTCGCCGAGCGCCTGGTCGGCGAGGACGAGATCGGCGCGAACCCCCGGCATCTCGCGGACATCGCCCTCGGGGTCGTCCGCTCCGGCGAGCTGTACCGCCTGGACTCGCCCGAGTGCGAGTCCGTCGAGCCCGGCGACCGCCTCCTCTACGTTCGCCGCGTGACGACGGACGACGAGGACGACGATGGCTGATCCCGGCCTGGCGCAGCTCGACCCCGACCAGCTCCAGGCCGCCACGGCCCCGCTGGGGCCCGTGTGCATCCTCGCGGGGGCGGGGACGGGCAAGACCCGCACGATCACGCACCGGATCCACCACCTCATCGACCGCGGCGCGGTGACGCCGCACAAGATCCTGGCCGTCACGTTCACCACGCGCGCGGCGGGGGAGATGCGCGCCCGCCTCGACGCGATGGGCTCGCCGGGCGTCCAGGCCCGCACGTTCCACTCCGCGGCGCTGCGGCAGCTGCGCTACTTCTGGCCGCAGGTCTACGGCGATGTGCCGTGGCGCATCCTCGACCGGAAGTTCGGACTCGTCGGCCGCGCGGCCCGCTCCGCCGGCCTTGACGGGCAGAAGGAGACCATCCGCGACGTCATGGCGGAGATCGAGTGGGCGAAGGCCACGCTCATCACGCCCGCGGATTACCCGGGCGCCGTCGGCGCGCACCGGCGCACCCCGCCGGCCGACCCGGCGAAGGTGGCGGCGGCGTACGCGGCGTACGAGGACATGAAGCGCAGCCCCGACGGGATGCTGCTGGACTTCGACGACCTGCTGCTGCACACCGCCGCGGCGATGGAGAACTCCCGCGCCGTGGCGGAGGAGTTCCGCGCCCAGTACCGCGGCTTCGTCGTCGACGAGTACCAGGACGTCACCCCGCTGCAGCAGCGCGTCCTCGACGCCTGGCTCGGCGATCGCGACAACCTCACGGTGGTCGGTGACGCGAACCAGACCATCTACAGCTTCACGGGCGCCACCCCGCGGTTCCTCATGGACTTCTCCCGCCGCTTCCCCGACGCGACGGTCGTGCGACTCCAGCGCGACTACCGCTCGACTCCGCAGGTCGTGGAGCTGGCGAACCAGGTCATCGGCGCCGCCCGTGGCCGCATCGCCGGCTCCCGTCTGAAGCTCGTCGGCCAACGCCCCGACGGCCCGGAGCCGACGTTCACCGCCTACGCCGACGAGCCGGAGGAGGCGCGCGTCGTCGCCCGCCGCATCCGCCGCCTCATGGACGCGGGCGTGCCCGCCCACGAGATCGCGGTGCTCTACTGCATCAACGCCCAGTCGGCGGTGTTCGAGCAGGCCCTGACGGAGGCGGGCATCCCGTACCGCATGCGCGATGGCGAGGGCTTCTACCAGCGTCGCGAGATCCGCGAGGCCATCGCGGAGATCATCCGCGCCGCCCGTGCGGGCCAGCTGAAGGGGGACCTCGCCGCCGGCGTCCGCGCCCTGCTGGTGCCGCTCGGCCTGACGGAGGAGGAGCCGGAGGGCGCCCAGGCCCGCGAGCGCTGGCAGTCCCTCGGCGCGCTCATGGACCTGGTGGAGGAGATCCTGCACCGCAGCCCGGGCCTGCCCGTCGAGGGCCTGCTGGGCCAGCTGCGCACCCGCCAGGAGTCCGGTCACGCTCCGGACGTGCAGGGCGTGACCCTCGCCAGCCTCCATGCGGCGAAGGGCCTGGAGTGGGATGCCGTGTTCCTCGTCGGCCTCGTCGACGGCACGCTGCCCATCCAGCACTCGCTGCGCAAGGGCGACGACTCCGACGACGTCGAGGAGGAGCGCCGCCTGCTCTACGTCGGCGTCACCCGCGCCCGCGTCCACCTGGAGCTGTCCTGGGCGGCCTCCCGCCGCGAGGGCGGACGCCGTTCGCGGCGCCGCTCCCGGTTCCTCGACGGCATCGCGGCGCCCGAGGCCGCGGCGAACCCGCCGAGGAAGTCCGGCCGCCGCTCCGCGGTGTGCCCCTCCTGCGGCCGCGATCTGGCGACGCCGACCGAGCGCATCGTCGGCCGCTGCGCCGACTGCCCCTCCGACGTGGACCCGGCGCTCGTCGACGCCCTGCGCGGCTGGCGCGCCGAGACCGCCAAGGAGATGCGCGTGCCCGCCTACGTCATCTTCTCCGACGCCACGCTCGCCGGAATCGCCGAGCGCCGGCCCACGGGGCTGGACCAGCTCATGCAGGTCCCGGGCATCGGCCAGGTCAAGGCCGAGCGCTACGGGCCGATGGTCCTGGAGATCGTCGCGGGGTTCTAGGCGGGGCGGGAGGCGTCGCCACGCGACGCGCACTCACCGCGCCGCGCATCCCGAACGCGTGCAGCCCCGCCGCGGCTCACGCGCCGCGCGTGCCCAGCATCTCCGGGTAGTGGCGCGCGATGACCTGGCGGTACGGCGCGGGCGCCTCCAGCTGCGCGAGCACCGCGACGGCACCGGCGAGGACGCGGTGGATCATGACGTACTGCTTCGGCATGCCGAAGCGGCGCGACAGGCGCGACTGGTGCGT
The DNA here is from genome assembly GCA_023388385.1 of Actinomycetes bacterium. Classification (GTDB taxonomy): domain Bacteria; phylum Actinomycetota; class Actinomycetes; order Mycobacteriales; family Mycobacteriaceae; genus Corynebacterium. Next base: position 7,531 of record JAEWGK010000128.1, read on the forward strand.
CGTGGGGTCGAGGAACGGCTGCATGACCGCGCGCAGCCACGCGACGGTGAAGATGAAGTCGTCCTCCGACAGCGGCTGCGCGAACGGCAGGAGGAACGACTCGATCATCTCCGGCGTCACGTCGCGGGCGCGGGCGGGGGAGACGTACCCGTGGCGCAGCGCCAGCTCCATGAGATCGTCGCGGCGGCCGTCGACGACCGCGGCGACGAGCTCCACCAGTGGCCGCGGCAGGCCGTCCGGCAGGCGGACGCAGGCGCCGAAGTCGATGACCGTCATCCGGCCGTCGGGGCGGATGAGGAAATTGCCCGGGTGCGGGTCCGTGTGCATCCGGTGCACCAGGTCGGGGGACGCGAACTCGAAGACGGTGAGCGCCTCCGACGCGAGCGACCGCTCCTCCAGCGTCCCGGACTCGATGATCTCGGAGAGCCGCCGGCCCTCCACCCACTCCGACACCAGGACCTTCGGCGACGACGCGTAGACGCGCGGCACGTAAAGCAGCGGCTCCTGCCCCGCGCCGAACGCGGCGTGGAACGCCCGCTGGTGGTCGGCCTCCAGCCGGTAGTCCAGCTCGTCGACGACGTTGTCCCGGATCGCCGCGATGAAGTCGGCCATGTCCAGGCCCGGCGCCAGCCGCTGCAGCACGGGCGTGACGACGCGGAGCTGCCGGAGATCCGACCGGATCGCCTTCTCCGCCTCCGGGTACTGCACCTTCACCGCCACGTCTCGGCCGTCCGCCCTCCAGCGAGCCCGGTGGACCTGGCCGATGGACGCCGCGGCCGCCGGGACGTCGTCGAAGTCCGCGAACCGCTCCCGCCACCCCGTACCGAGCTGCCGGTCCAGCACGCGGTGGACCGTCCGCGCCGACAGCGGCGGGGCCTCGGCCTGCAGTGACGTCAGCGTCCCCGACAGCGGGCCGGAGAGCTCGTCGGGCAGGATCGGCGCGAAGATGGACAGCGCCTGCCCCACCTTCATCGCCCCGCCCTTCAGCTCCCCGAGCACCGAGGCCAGCTGCTCGGCGGTGCGGGCGATGTTGTCCGATCGGCCCGACGGTCGCAGCGAGCGGGCGCCGGCGCCCAGCGGTACGCCGGCCAGCTTCGCCGCGCGCCGCAGGGCCGACCCGGACATCCGGGTCTCCTGCTCCGGGTCGCGCGTGCCGTTCATGGGGCCGATTGTGCCACCCGGGCACGTGGACCGCCCCGGCACACCGGGCAGTCGGCCCTCGGGGACAGCACCCGGCGGCGCACGGAGAGCCCGTGCGGGTCGAGCGCCACCTCCGCCCCCGCGACGGCGGGGGAGGGGCCGCGGACCAGCTGCGCCGCTGCGGCGGTGGCGGCCGCGGCCACCGCCGACGGG
>JAEWGK010000137.1 GCA_023388385.1 Actinomycetes bacterium
GGCCGCCCAGGGCATCCGGCACAAGTACACCCGGCCGTATCGGCCGCAGACCAATGGCAAGGTCGAGAGGTTCAACCGGACGCTGATGGCCGAGTGGGCTTACGCCGACACCTACGACAGTGAGGCCACCCGCGCCAGGCGGTACCCGGAGTGGTTGCATGACTACAATCACCACCGACCCCACCACGCGTTGGGCGGCCAGACTCCCGCCGAGGTCGTTCACAACCTCACGGGACACTACACTTAGTTCAGGTCCAGGGAGTCGTCGACGGCACACGGTCTCGGCTGTTCCTCGCCGCGGTCGGCTCCGGGTAGAACTGTGGCATGGATGCGACACAGCAGTTCGGTTCCGGGCCCGCCGGGGAGCCGGACGAATCCGCGGATCATGGCTACGAGGTGGTCTCTTTCGACATCCTCGTGGAGTCTCCGATCCTCGCGCTGCGGCGGGACATGGTGCGCATGCCCGGCGGCGCCGGGGAGGACCGGGTCGCGGCCCGGGAGATCGTGGAGCACTTCGGCGCGGTCGCCGTCGTCGCCGTCGATGATCGGGGCCGTGTCGCGCTCGTGGAGCAGTGGCGTCAGGCCGCCGGCCGCCGCCTGCTCGAGCTTCCCGCCGGCCTGCTCGACGTCGCCGGGGAGGATCCCCTGTCGGCCGCCGCGCGCGAGCTGGCGGAAGAAGCCGGACTCGCCGCCGGCCGCTGGTCGCTTCTGGCGGACATCGTGACGTCACCGGGATTCGCGGAGGAGGCCGTGCGCATCTACCTCGCCGAGGATCTGGAGCGCGTCGACTCCGACAGGGACCTCGGCATCGCGGAGGGCGAGGAGGCGGATCTCGGCCTCGAATTCGTTCCGCTCGATCAGGCGTGCGCGATGATCGGCGACGGCCGCATCCTCAACGGCATCGCCGCCACAGGGCTGCTGGCCGCCGATCGCGTGATCTCCGGGCGTGACCCGCGCCGCGGCGCCGACGAGCGCCCCTTCGATCTGCGTCCAACCCGTCTGGCGCGGCGGCGTGCCCGCATGCTCGGCGGCGGCGATCTCAAACGCATCCCCGACACCCCCGACGCCGGGCACCCGGGGGCCGGAGGTGACCGCGCATGACCTGCACGGGCGCACCGCCGCGGTCCGCGCCGCGCACCATCGCCCGGGGTTTCCTCGATCACATGGCCGTCGAGCGCGGCGCGAGCGGCAACACGCTCGGCGGCTACCGCAGGGATCTCGGGCGCTACCTCGAGTTCCTCGAGGGCCTCGGCCGCGACGACATCGCCGACGTCACCTCCGTCGACGTCGCGGCGTTCGTCGAGCAGCTACGTCGCGGCGACCCGGACACCGGGCGCGCTCCGATGGCGGCGTCCAGCGTGTCCCGGGCGCTGTCGTCCGTCCGCGGACTGCATCGCTTCGCCGTTGGCGAGGGCCTGGCCCCCGACGACGCCGCGGCACGGGTGCGGCCGCCGAAGTCCGGCGATCGCCTGCCGAAGCCGCTCACCGTCGCCGAGGTGGAGCGGCTCATCACCGCGATCCCGGATGGGGAGGCTGCGACGGTCGCTGATCTACGGCTGCGCGCCCTCGTCGAGCTGCTGTACTCCACCGGTGCCCGCGTCAGCGAGGTCTGCGGCCTGGATGTCGACGACATCGACGTCGCCGAGTCCCTCGTGCTGCTGCGCGGCAAGGGCGGCAAGGAGCGCATCGTGCCCGTCGGCCGGCCAGCCCTCGACGCCGTCGGCGCGTGGCTGGTCCGTGGCCGCCCCGCCTCGGCGCGCGCGGGCTCGCCGCCGGCGGTGCTGCTCAACACGCTGGGTCGGCGCCTGTCGCGCCAGTCCGCCGGCAACATGCTGGGCGAGCTGGCGGGCCGCGCCGGCCTGGCTGGCCGGGTGTCGCCGCACACGCTCCGACACAGCTTCGCCACCCACCTTCTGGAGGGCGGTGCCGACGTGCGCGTCGTGCAGGAGCTGCTGGGCCACTCGTCGGTGACGACGACGCAGATCTACACCGCCGTCACCGCCGACGGCCTGCGCCGCGCATGGGCCGGCGCCCATCCGCGCGCCGAGTAGACGCGCCGCGACCCCGGAATGCGCGGCATCCGCGCGAACGCGCGCGGGCGACCTGCGCCATCGCGGCGGGTCGTGGCGGTAGGCTTGACGAGAACGAGGGGATCGACGCCCGTCCGGGAGCTGCGATCCCCGGAAGACGGCAGAACGAGTCCAGGAAGAGAGGTTGACCGTGAGTGATGGGGCCTTGTTCGACGCGGAGAAGGCGCGCGTCGGCCTGACGGGTCGGCCCCTGCGCGAGATCCCCGAGCCGGGGCCAGTCGACCGTGGCCGCCGCGCGCGGATCCTGGCGATGTGCAACCAGAAAGGCGGCGTCGGCAAGACCACGTCGACCATCAACCTCGGCGCGGCGCTGGCGCACTACGGCCGTCGCGTGCTGCTGGTGGACCTGGATCCGCAGGGCGCGCTGTCCGCGGGCCTCGGCGTGCCGCACGAGGAGCTGGACATGACCGTCTACAACCTCCTCATCGACCCATCCGCCGACGTCCGCGACTGCATCCACGGCACGTCGACGAAGGGGCTGGATCTGGTCCCGGCGAACATCGACCTGTCGGCGGCGGAGATCCAGCTGGTCAACGAGGTCGGCCGCGAGCAGGCCCTCGGCCGTGCGCTGCGCCCGGCGATGAAGGACTACGACTACATCATCATCGACTGCCAGCCGTCGCTCGGCCTGCTCACCGTCAACGCGCTGACCATCGCCCGCGGCGTCATCATCCCGATGGAGTGCGAGTACTTTTCCCTGCGCGGCCTCGCGCTGCTCACCGACACGGTGGAGAAGGTCCGGGACCGGCTGAACTTCGACCTCGAGGTGCTGGGCATCCTGGTCACGATGTACGACCGGCGCACGCTCCACGCCAAGCAGGTGATGGAGCGGCTGCTGGAGGTGTTCGGGGACACGGTCTTCGACACCGTCATCACCCGTACCGTTCGCTTCCCCGACGCGTCGGTGGCCGGCGAGCCCATCCTGTCGTGGGCCCCGAACGTCGACGGCGCGGCGCAGTACCTTTCCTTGGGCCGCGAGGTCGTCGAGCGCGTTGAGGGCGCGGGGGACTAGCGTGGCGGACCCCGCCGCGGCCAGCGCCGGCGCCGACCCCGCCGCGGCCGACCCCGGCGTCGGCGTCCAGGAGGAGATCACCGGCTTCCGCGTCGCGCTGGCGAACTTCACGGGCCCGTTCGACCTGCTCCTGCAGCTCATCGGGCAGAGGAAGATGGACGTCACCGAGGTTGCGCTGGCCGCGGTGACCGACGAGTTCATCGCCTACACTCGCAGCCTCGACGCCATCTCGGACCTGGACGAGATCACGGAGTTCCTCGTCGTCGCCGCGACGCTGCTGGATCTGAAGACCGCCCGGCTGCTGCCGCGCGGCGAGGTCGACGACGAGGAGGACCTCCAACTGCTCGAGGCCCGTGACCTGCTCTTCGCCCGCCTGCTGCAGTACCGCGCCTATGGCCGCGTCGCCGACATGATGGCGCAGTGGCAGCGCGACGCGCCCCGGCGCCACGCCCGTGCCGTCGGGCTGGAGGACCGCTTCGCCGGACTCCTGCCGCCGGTCGACCTGGGCATGGACGCGGACGAATTCGCGCGCTTCGCGGCCGTCGTCATGCGCCCGAAGCCGCCGGAGGAGGTCGGCATCGGCCACATCCACCAGGTCCACGTCTCCGTTCCGGAGCAGGCTGGCCGCGTCCTGGACACGCTGAAGATCGCCGGCGAGGGCACCTGGCTGTCCTTCGACCGGCTCACCGCCGACTGCCGCATCTCCATGGAGGTCGTCGGCCGCTTCCTTGCGTTGCTGGAGCTCTACCGCGCGAAGGCGATCGGCCTGGACCAGCCCGAGCCCCTCGAGCGGCTCACCGTCGCGTGGACGGGACTCGACGTCGACCCGTCGGTCGTCGCCTCCTCCAACTGGGAGTAGCTGCGTCGTCACACGCCGAAACCATCGGGCGATCCCCATGAATCCCGTGGATTGGGAAACGTCGTCCGATGAAAGGGGTGGGAATTGGGG
>JAEWGK010000171.1 GCA_023388385.1 Actinomycetes bacterium
AGACGTCCGAGTCGGCCTTGAACGTCGTCAGCAGGTTCTCGGACATGTAGCCGGCGCCGCCGCACGCCTCGCGGCACTCCTGGATGGTGTTGGTGGCGTGGGCCGTGCCGGCGACCTTGACGGCCGCGGCGCGGGACTCCATCTCACGCTGCCTCCATTGCTGCTCCTCGGTCGGGTTGGCCATGTCCCAGGCGCCGGCGGCGATGGCCTCCTCCTGGTCGTGGATGCGCTCGATGATCTGGTTCTGCAGCAGCGCCAGCGCGTAGGAGCGGGCCAGGCGCGGCAGCAGGCGCAGGCGGTGGGAGCGGTGGTCGATGAGTCGCTTCTCCTGGCCCGGCACGCCCTCGAACTGGCGGCGGCGCAGCGCGTAGCGCAGGGCGATGGTCAGCGCCGTGCGGGTCGCCGCGCCGGCGGCGGCGCCGACGGAGATGCGGCCGCGGATGAGCGTGCCCAGCATCGTGAAGAACCGGCGATTCCGGGAGTCGATGGGGGAGGAGTACACGCCGTGCTCGTCGACGTCGCCGAATCGGTTGAGCAGGGCCGTGCGCGGGACGCGGACGTGGTCGAACATGAGCATGCCGTTGTCGACGCCGACGAGGCCGCCCTTGTGCCCGTGATCGGCGATGGTCACGCCCGGCATCGGGTTGCCGTCGGCGTCGCGGATGGGCACGACGAGGCAGTGGACGCCGTGGCTCTCGCCCGGATCCCCGTTCTCGTCCGGCGTGTACAGCTGCGCGAAGACGGCGGCCATGCGGCCGTGGCGGGCGGCGTTGCCGATGTAGGTCTTCTGCGCCGACGGCGACGGGGAGTGGATGACGAACTCGCCGGTGCCCCGGTCGTACGTCGCGGTCGTCTCCAGGTTCTGGACGTCGGAGCCGTGGCCGCGCTCGGTCATGGCGAAGCAGCCGAGCAGGTCCAGGTTGATGATGTCCTTCACGGGCGCGCCGTGGGCCTCCGGGTCGGTGCCGAGGGCGTCGACGGCGCCGCCCCACAGGCCCCACTGGACGCCGGACTTCACCATGACGGACAGATCGGCGTGGCCGATCATCTCCATGCCGGTCAGGGTCGCGCCGGTGGTGCCCGTGCCGCCGTGGGCGGCGGAGAAGGCGCCGGCGGGGATACCGAGGTCGCGGATGCGCTCGAGGCGGCCGATCAGGCGGTCGCGCATCTCGTCGAGTGGCAGCCCGACCTCGGGGCGGAAGTACGGGTCGTCGAGCGCCTCGCGGATGACGGCGCGGGTGTCGGCCCAGCGGCCGTCGAGCACGGCCTGCAGCGCCGCGGCGACCTCGGCACCCTGCGCCGGGTCGAATTCGCGGGGGAGCGTCGGGGGGCGGCCGCTGCGGGAGCGGTCGTCCTCGATGGCGGTGGCGCCGGCCGTCGTGGCATCGTCGGGGGCGTCGGTGGTGGGGTCGGTGGTGCTGGTGGTGCGGTCCATGTCACGATCATAGGGAAATTGTGATGGGTGCAACATAATTATTTTTCCGTGGGGGTGACTCGTGTGCACCGGCCCGCGCCGGTCAGCCGCGCGGCGCCTCGCCGCCCGCCAGCAGCCCGGCGAGCCCCGGGTCGTCGGCCGCCGTGCACGTGTCCAGCCATTGGTCGATCGCCGCGCGCTCGGCCTCCGTCACCCACAGCCGGTAGCGATGCTTGACGACGACCTGGCGGGCCACGTACCGGCAGCGGAACGACGACGCCGGGGGCAGCCACGTTGCCGCGTCGCCCGCGCCCTTCGCCTGATTGGCGGGCCCGTCCGCGGCCAGGAGGTTGAGGGGATCGTTGGCCAGCGCCCGCCGTTCGTCGGGGGAGAGCTGCTGCGCGCCCTTCTGCCAGGCGTCCGCCAGCGCGACGACGTGATCGATCTGCACGTCCGCCGACGTGTCCCGCCCGCGCACGAACGGGATGTCCCGTCCCGTGTACGGGTCGTGCAGCGTCCCCGACAGCGCGACGCAGCCGTTGGTGCCGGGCCTGACGGACAGATCCGACAGATCCCGCCGGAGGATGTCGTTGCGCGTGTCGCAGCCGTTGCGCCCGTAGGCCACGGGCACGTCGTCGGACCAGCGCTGGCCGAACTCGTCGCGGTCGTACCCGGTCTTCGGGGCGCGGCCCTTCGTGGGCAGCTGCGCCAGCAGATCGCGAACGGCGGCGGCTCGGACGCCGGGGCCGGCCGGACTCGGGGCCGCCGGGGCCGTGGAGTCCGCCGGCGGGATCGGTGACGGCGCCGGATCCGGGCCGGGCGCCGGCGGAGTGCCGCCCGGCCACGGGTGCGCCGGATCGACGCCGGTGCCGTCGAGCGCCGGACCCGGGTCCCCGAGCTCCGGCAGGGACTCGTAGATCTCCCGGCCGCGATCGAGCCCCGCGCCGATGCGCTCGGCCAGGTCGGCGTCGCCGTCCGCGCCCGCCACGCAGCCCGCGGCGCCGAGCGTCAGCGCCGCCAGCGCCGTCAGCGCGGCGGCCCGGACCCGTCGCGGGCGCGGGAGGCCGTCGCCGCGGCGTCGCACGGCACGCGCGCGCGGACGGGACCCGGGGATCGACGACATGCCGACGATGATAGAAAGGTGCCCGACAGTGCCGGGCGGGCCGCGCCGATTGGCGGGGGTGGGCCGTCGGGTGGTCCGCTGGCGGGGGTGGTGGCGCCGGAAACGCGGAGGCGGCGGGGGTGACCTGTCACGTTTCTCCTGCGGATCGTGTTTCGGGCGTGTTACATGACCTTTTCACATATGTGCATTGCGACATTATGCAATGTGCGCTATATCACACTGACGCCGTGACCTGCGGGAATAAGTCTCACCTCAGTTTCGCGTAGTCCACGGCGACCAGGAAAGGTAATTCACGTCACGCCCATCCGGGCACCCGTCCGTGCCGGACGGCGGCCGTCCCCAGGCCGCGCGGTCTGGCCCGGGCGACGCCGTCCGAGAGAGAAGGGGGCCGCAGCCCATGACCACGCCCATCCGCCAGGGCCTCTACGACCCTGCCCACGAGCACGACGCCTGCGGCGTCGCGTTCGTCGCGGACATGCACGGCCGCGCCAGCCGCGGCATCGTCGACCACGCCATCCGAGCGCTGGTCAACATCGACCACCGCGGCGCCGCCGGCGCCGAGAAGAACACCGGCGACGGAGCGGGCATCCTGCTCCAGATCCCGGACGCCTTCTACCGCACGGAGCTGTCCAAGGCCGGTGTCCTGCTCCCGGAGCCGGGCTCCTACGCCACCGGCATCGCCTTCCTGCCGAAGGCCCGCATGGCCACCCTCGACGCCATCCGCGCCGTCGAGGACATCTGCGCCGAGGAAGGCGTGGAGATCGTCGCCTGGCGCGACGTCCCGGTCGACCCCTCCTCCCTCGGTGACATGGCCCGCGACGCCATGCCCGTGTTCAAGCAGATCTTCGTCCAGGCCAACGACCACGAGGGCAACCGCCTCTCGGGCATCGGCCTGGACCGCAAGGTGTGGTTCGTCCGCAAGCGCTGCGAGCGCGAGCTCGGCGACCGCGGCGCCGGTGAGGGCGCCGGCGGCGACACCGTCTACTTCCCGTCCCTGTCGGCGCGCACCATCGTCTACAAGGGCATGCTGACCACGCCCCAGCTGGAGCGCTTCTACCTGGATCTCCAGCGCCCGGAGCTCACCTCCGCGCTGGCCATCGTCCACTCCCGCTTCTCCACCAACACGTTCCCGTCGTGGCCGCTGGCCCACCCGTACCGCATGGTCGCCCACAACGGCGAGATCAACACCGTGCGCGGCAACGAGAACTGGATGGGTGCCCGCGAGTCCCTCATCCGCTCCGAGGAGCTCGGCAACATCGACCGCGTCCTGCCGGTCTGCGACCCGGAGGGCTCGGACACCGCCCGCTTCGACGAGGCCCTGGAGCTGCTGCACCTCGGCGGCCGCTCCCTGCCGCACGCCGTCATGATGATGGTGCCGCAGGCCTGGGAGCACGACGATTCCCTGGACCCCGAGGTCAAGGCGTTCTACGAGTACCACGCCTGCCTCATGGAGCCGTGGGACGGCCCGGCCGCCATCGCCTTCACCGACGGCACCCTCATCGGCGCCACCCTGGACCGCAACGGTCTGCGCCCGGGCCGCATCTGGGTCACGGACGAGGGGCTGGTCGTCATGGCCTCCGAGGCCGGCGTCCTGGATATCGCCCCGGAGCACGTCGTCCAGCGCACCCGCCTGCGCCCGGGCCGCATGTTCCTCGTCGACACCGCCGCCGGCCGCATCCTCGACGACGCGGAGATCAAGCGGAAGCTCGCCACCGACGCCCCGTACCGGGAGTGGGTGGACAACCAGCTCGTCGACCCGCGCGACATCCCGGAGACCCGCTACAAGTACATGCCGCACGAGCGCGCGGTCCTGCGCCAGCGCGTCTTCGGCATCACCGAGGAGGACGTCGACCTCATCATCCGCCCGATGGCGCTCACCGGCGCCGAGGGCCTGGGCTCGATGGGCTCCGACACCCCGATCGCGGCGCTGTCCAACCGTCCGCGGATGCTCTTCGACTACTTCGCCCAGCGCTTCGCGCAGGTGACCAACCCGCCGCTGGACTCCATCCGCGAGAAGTCGGTCACCAGCCTGTACACGCTGCTCGGCGCCGAGGCCGACGTGCTGAACCCGACGGAGAAGGCCGCCCGCCGCATCCGCCTGGACCACCCGATCCTGGACAACCACGACTTCGTCACGCTGCAGAAGTGCGGCGAGCACGAGGGCTTCGGGGAGTTCCGCGCGGAGACCATCTCCGGCCTGTACCCGGTCGCCCGCGGCGGCCGCGGCCTCCGCAACGCCATCCGCCGCGTGCGCCGCGAGGTCTCCGAGGCCATCGATCGCGGCGCCTCCCTCATCATCCTGTCGGACCGCGAGTCGGACGAGTACAAGGCGCCGATCCCCTCGCTGCTGCTGACCTCCGCCGTCCACCACCACCTGGTGGAGGAGAAGACCCGCTCCCGCGCGTCCCTCATCATCGAGGCCGGCGACGCCCGCGAGGTCCACCACATGGCGATGCTCATCAGCTTCGGCGCGGACGCCATCAACCCGTACATGGCCTTCGAGACCATCGACGAGCTGCGCATGAAGAACCAGCTCGGCGACCTCACCCTCGACGAGGCCTGCCACAACTACTGCGTCGCCGCCTCGACCGGCCTGCTCAAGGTCATGTCCAAGATGGGCATCGCCGCCGTGCAGTCCTACCGCGGCGCCCAGCTGGCCGACGTCATCGGCCTGGCCCAGGACTTCCTGGACGAGTACTTCCCCGGCACCGTCTCCCCGCTCGAGGGCATCGGCCTGGCCGAGGTCGCCGAGGACGTCGAGGCCCGCCACCGCAGCGCCTTCCTGCCCCGCCCGGAGGAGCAGGCGCACCGCGACCTCGACCTCGGCGGCGAGTACAAGTGGCGCCGCGAGGGCGAGTACCACCTGTTCAACCCGGAGACCGTGTTCAAGCTGCAGCACGCGACCCGCACCGGCCAGTACGCCGTCTTCCGCGACTACACCCGCAAGGTCGACGACCAGTCGACGCGCCTGGCGACGCTCCGCGGCCTCTTCGAGCTGCGCTCCGACCGCCCGTCCATCCCGATCGAGGAGGTCGAGCCGGTCAGCGAGATCGTCAAGCGCTTCTCGACGGGCGCCATGTCGTACGGCTCCATCTCCGCGGAGGCGCACGAGACGCTCGCCATCGCCATGAACCGCCTCGGCGCCATGTCGAACTCCGGCGAGGGCGGCGAGGACCCGGCCCGCTTCGAGGTCGAGCCGAACGGCGACTGGCGCCGCTCCGCCATCAAGCAGGTGGCCTCCGGCCGCTTCGGCGTCACCAGCCACTACCTGTCCAACTGCACGGACATCCAGATCAAGATGGCGCAGGGCGCGAAGCCCGGCGAGGGCGGCCAGCTGCCCCCGCACAAGGTGTACCCGTGGGTCGCCGAGGTGCGCATCACGACGCCGGGCGTCGGCCTCATCTCCCCGCCGCCGCACCACGACATCTACTCCATCGAGGATCTCGCGCAGCTCATCTTCGACCTGAAGAACGCGAACCCGGACGCGCGCATCCACGTCAAGCTGGTCTCCGAGCTCGGCGTCGGCACCGTCGCCGCCGGCGTCTCGAAGGCCCACGCCGACGTGGTCCTCATCTCCGGCCACGACGGCGGCACGGGCGCGTCCCCGCTGACGTCCCTCAAGCACGCCGGCGGCCCGTGGGAGCTCGGCCTCGCCGAAACCCAGCAGACCCTCATGCTCAACGGCCTGCGCGACCGCATCCGCGTCCAGTGCGACGGCCAGCTGAAGACCGGCCGCGACGTCATGGTCGCCATGCTGCTCGGCGCCGAGGAGTACGGCTTCGCCACCGCCCCGCTGGTGGTCGAGGGCTGCATCATGATGCGCGTCTGCCACCTGGACACCTGCCCGGTCGGCATCGCCACCCAGAACCCGGAGCTGCGCCGCCGCTACACCGGCCGCGCGGAGCACGTCGTCAACTTCTTCACGTTCATCGCCGAGGAAATCCGCGAGTACCTCGCGGAGCTGGGCTTCCGCACCATCGACGAGGCCGTCGGCCACGTCGAGTGCCTCCGCCCGCGCGAGGACCTGGAGAACCTGCCGCGCGCCGCGAAGCTGAACCTCGACCGCATCCTCCACGCCGCGAAGTCCCCGTTCTTCCCGGACCAGGACCCGCGCTGCACGAAGGACCAGGAGCACGGCCTCGAGGGCACGCTGGACAGCACCCTCATCGCCGACACCGCCGGCGTCGTCCGCGCCGCCGCCCGCGGCGAGACGCCGGAGCCGATCAGCCTGAGCTACCCGATCACCAACGTCGACCGGACCGTCGGCACGCGCCTGGGACACGAGGTCACCCGCGCCACCGGCGCCGACGGCCTGCCCGACGGCACCATCACCATCGAGCTGACCGGCTCCGCCGGCAACTCCTTCGGCGCCTTCGTCCCGAAGGGCATCGACCTCCGCCTGGAGGGCGACGCCAACGACTTCGTGGGCAAGGGCCTGTCCGGCGGCCGCATCGTCGTCCGCCCGTCCAAGTCGGCCCCGCCGACCGCGGACGTCGCGACGGACACCATCGCCGGCAACGTCCTCGGCTTCGGCGCCACCTCGGGCGAGCTCTTCGTCCGGGGCACCGTCGGCGAGCGGTTCCTCGTCCGCAACTCGGGCGCGACCGCCGTCGTCGAGGGCATCGGCAACCACGGCTGCGAATACATGACCGGCGGCCGCGCGGTCGTCCTCGGCCCGGTGGGCGAGAACTTCGGCGCCGGCATGTCCGGCGGAATCGCCTACCTGCTGGACGACGGCACGCTGGACAAGAAGGTCAACCTCGGGCTCGTCGACCTCCAGGAGCCGGAGGCCGACGAGATCGCCTGGCTCGACCAGATCATCGCCCGGCACCGGGAGCTCACCGGCTCCGACGTGGACGTGGCCGCCGACCGCATGGTCAAGGTCATGCCCCGCGACTACGCACGGGTCCTCGACGTCATCGAGCGCGCCGAGGCCAACGACCAGGACGTCAACGACGCGATCATGGAGGCTGTGAACAATGGCTGACCCCAAGGGATTCCTCAAGCACCGCCGCGAGGAGCCGGCGCACCGTCCCGTCCCGCTGCGCCTCATGGACTCGCGCGAGGTCTACGAGCAGGCGCGCGAGGGCCTCATCGGCGAGCAGGCCACCCGCTGCATGGACTGCGGCGTGCCGTTCTGCCACGCGGCCTGCCCGCTGGGCAACATCATCCCGGAGTGGAACGACCTGGTCCGCCAGGACCGCTGGCGCGAGGCGTTTGACCGCCTCCACGCCACGAACAACTTCCCAGAGTGGACCGGCCGGCTGTGCCCGGCCCCCTGCGAGGGCGGCTGCGTCCTGGCCATCAACGACGACGCGGTGACCATCAAGAACATCGAGCTGGCCATTGCCGAGCGCGGCTTCGAGGAGAACTGGGTCCGCCCGATCCCGGCGTCCTTCGACACCGGCCAGTCCGTCGCCGTCGTCGGCTCGGGTCCCGCCGGTCTGGCTGCGGCGCAGCAGCTGACCCGGGCGGGCCACGCCGTCACCGTGTTCGAGCGCGACGACCGCATCGGCGGCCTCATGCGCTACGGCGTGCCGGACTACAAGATGGAGGCCCGCTGGCTGGACCGCCGCCTGGAGCAGATGGAGGCCGAGGGCACCGTCTTCGTCACCGGCGTCTCCCCGAACGCGGCCCAGCTCGCCGAGTTCGACGCCGTCGTGCTGGCCACCGGCGCCCCGGTGCCGCGCGACCTGCCGGTCGACGGCCGCGACCTCGACGGCGTCCACCAGGCGATGGAGTACCTGCCGCAGGAGAACCGCCGCATCGCCGGCGACTACGGTGACGAGGGTCGCCCGGCCATCGACGCCCGCGGCAAGAAGGTCGTCGTCATCGGCGGTGGCGACACCGGCATCGACTGCTTCGGCACCGCGCTGCGCCAGGGTGCGGCGTCCGTCACCCAGCTGGACATCCGCCCCCGGGCGCCGAAGTCCCGCGCCGCGTCCACCCCGTGGCCGATGTACCCGCTGCAGTGGCGCGTCGCGACGGCCCACGAGGAGGGCGAGTACGTCGTCGACGGCTCGGAGACCGCCGAGCAGGTGGAGGCCCTGGGGCTGGCGGCACGCAAGGGCGGCGCCACCCTCGGCGAGCGCGTCTTCAACGCCAACACCGTGTCCTTCCACGGCGAGGACGGCAAGGTCACCGGCCTGTCCGCCAACGAGGTCGCCGTCATCGACGGCCGCCGCGTGCCGATGGAGGACACCGACTTCGAGCTCGACGCTGACCTCGTGCTCATCGCGCTGGGCTTCACCGGCGCCGAGCGCGGCGGCCTGGCCCACGAGCTGGGCCTGCGCTTCGACGAGCGCGGCCGCATGGTCCGCGACGGCGACTACCGCGCAGCCACCGGCGCGGCGGCCGACCGCACCGGCCGCCCGACGGCGGACTTCGACCGCCCGGTCTTCATCGCCGGCGACAACGGCCGCGGCGCCTCGCTCATCGTGTGGGCCATCGCGGAGGGCCGCGCCTGCGCGGAGGCCGTCGACCGCCACCTCATGGGCGAGTCCAACCTGCCGCGCGCGGTCGAGCCGACCGACCAGCCGATCGGCGTCTAGCGCGAAGGGCGGGGCGGTGCCGGGCGTGACAATTCGGCGCCGCATCGCCGCCCCCGCCGCGCACCGCGCATCGGCGCGGTACGGGGCGTTCCGGGAAGCCTTCCCGGGACGCCCCGTTTCCGTATGCTCAGGCCCATGATCATGACGACGACGAACTCCGTCCAGGGCCGGGACATCGACCAGTACCTCCGCATCGTGTCGTCCGAGGCGATCTCGGGCGTGAACCTCTTCAAGGACTTCGGCGCGGGCATCCGCAACCTCGTCGGCGGCCGCGCGGCGACGTACGAGCGAGAGCTGGCGAACACGCGCGAGGAGGCGCTGCGCGAGATCTACGAGCGCGCGCAGCAGATGGGCGCCCACGCCGTCGTGGGCGTGGACATCGACTACGAGGTGCTGGGCGCCGACAACGGCATGCTCATGGTGTCCGTGTCGGGCACCGCGGTGACGCTGAAGTAGCCGGCCGCGCTCCGCGCGCGGTGCCCGCGCCGTGCGCGCGCTCCGCGTGGCGGCGTCCCCCGTCCGCGCCGGGTCGCCGGCGCGCGCGGGGGTTCGCGCATGCGCGGGGTGCGCGTTCGCGTGACGACGGGACCCGCCCGGCGCCCGTCACCACCAGTAGACGGGGTACTCCAGCCGGCGGGAGCGGACGGCGGCCCAGCCGCAGGCGACGACGAGGACGGCGCCGGCG
>JAEWGK010000188.1 GCA_023388385.1 Actinomycetes bacterium
CGGGCGTACCGGTGCCGCGCCGGGCGGCGCCGCCGGAGGTGGAGTTCATCGTCGCCGCAGCACCCGGGCACCCGCTGACCGCGGATCTGCGCCGCCGCGGCCACCTGGTCTACCCCGTGCCGGCGGAACTGCTGGGCACCAGCGAGGTGCGCCCGCCCGCGGCGGCTGTGATGGCCCCGCCGATCGTGCGTGACGACGCCTCCCCACCCGGCCCGCCCCACTCCGCCGATGCGGGGGACGCGGTGGGTGCGGGGGACGCGGCGGATGCGGGGGACGCGGTTCCGCCGGGGGACGGCCCCGGCGATCCGGGGTTCGACATCGACGAGCTGCGCGGCCGCGCCCGCGCCCGGGCGGGGATCCGGCCGAGGGTGTCGCCGTGGCTTCCGGTCGGGGCGCTGGCCGCCGGTGCCGTCGTGGCGGCGGTGGCGGTGGTCCTGCGATTCCCGGGCCCGGACGACGCGGCGCGGTCGGCGATGGACGCCGCACCCGCCGGGGCCGGGGCCCGTGCGGCGGTCGGGGAGCCGGCCTTGTCGACGCCGGCCTCCGAACCGTGGGACCTGCCCGACCCGGACGCCCCGGAGCCCGTCCACCGGCTGGCCGCCGCGGGCGCGTCGGTGGAGCTGCCCCGGACGTGGTGGCTGGACGACGGCGCCCCGCCAGGTGCCCTCGCCGCCGTCGACGGGGGCCCGATGCGCATCCTCGTCGTCTCGGGCCCCGCCTCCCCGGGGCTGGACGCGGCGGCGCTGGCGAAGGGCCTCGCCGCCGGCGTGGCAGGCGATCCGGCGCTGGGTTCCGTGGAGGAGGCGGAGGTGGCGGGGATCGACGTCGTCACGCACGAGGAGCGGCCCGGCGACGGGACCGTCGTGCTGTGGCACCACCGCGTCATCGGCGACCGACAGGTCAGCGTCGGCTGCCAGTTCCGCGCACCCGCGGTCCCGCACGTGCGGCCCACCTGCGACGCCGCGGTGCGGACCGTCCGCCCGGAGTAGGCGGCACGCCGCGGTGCCCCGTACTCCGGCGGGGGTGGCCGCGGGGGAGCGGCGGGGCAAAAAGGATGGAACCGGATCGGTGCGGGGCGCGTCTATTACGGGCGACGGCGCGGGCCGGGGGCCATGCCGTCGCCGCCCGCCACGGCCGAGCCGGGCACGGGCCCGGGGAGGAAGGGCGGGAGATTCACCGACATCGACACGACACCGACACGACATAGACATGACACTGAAATTCGAGGGGGAGACGTGACCGGATCGCTGTTCACGACCGAGACGACCACGATGACCGCGACCGCGGGGCACGTCGACGGCGTCAACGCGGAGGTGCAGGGCGAACTCGCCCGCCTGCGCGGGACCGTCGACGGCCTGGCGGCCGACTGGCGGGGCCAGGCCAAGATGGCCTTCGACGAGCTGATGACGCGGTGGGACGACGCCGCGCGTCGGCTGTCGGCGGCGCTGACCGACATCGCGGAGAACATCCGCGCCAACTCCGCGTCGTTCGACGACGGCGAGGAGACGGGCGCCGCCGACATCAACCGGGTCGCCGCGGCCGGCGCCGGCCTGCTCAACCTGTAGGAGCGGCGCGCACGCGCCGAAGGGGGAACGAGGACAACATGGACACCATCCGATACCAATTCGCCGGGATCGCGGCCGGCGTCGCCGACATCCGGGGCACCTCCGCCCGCATCCAGGGGCAGCTGGGGGATCTCAAGGCCCGGCTGCAGCCCATGATCGCGACGTGGGAGGGCGAGTCCTCCACCGCGTACCAGGAGGCCCAGGCCCGCTGGGACTCCGCGGCCGCGGAGCTGAACGACATTCTGGAGGCCATCGCCGCCACCGTGGGCGAGGGCAACGACCGCATGGGCGAGATCAACCGCCGGGCCGCCGCCAGCTGGTCCTGACGGAGCCGGCGGTGCTCCGCCCGCGCCCCGTTCCCCGCCCGGGGAGCGGGGCGCGGGCGCGTTTTGGTCCCGTGACGTGCGGCGGGTAGGATTGCGGTTCTGTGCGCGCGGAAGACAGCACGCCACCCCGGGTCTCCACCGGCCGCCGGGGACGGGTAGGACGTGCGCGCCGGCCGGCAGTAGTTGAACAGACCCTGTAAGGAGTCATGTTGTCCACTTTCCACCCGAAGGACGGTGACATCGAGCGCAAGTGGTGGGTCATCGACGCCACCGACGTCGTGCTCGGCCGTCTGGCCACCCACGCCGCCGATCTCCTCCGCGGCAAGAACAAGCCGTACTTCGCGCCGAACGTCGACTGCGGCGACCACGTCATCGTGATCAACGCCGACAAGGTGCACGTCTCCTCCAACAAGCGCGAGCGCGAGATGCGCTACCGCCACTCCGGCTTCCCGGGTGGCCTGAAGTCCATGACCCTGGGCCGTTCCCTCGAGGTGCACCCGGAGCGCGTCATCGAGGAGTCCATCAAGGGCATGATGCCGCACAACAAGCTGTCGCGTCAGTCCATCAAGAAGCTCCACGTCTACGCCGGCCCCGAGCACCCGCACGCGGGCTCCAAGCCCGAGAACTACGAGATCAAGGCGGTGTCCCAGTGACCAATCCCCAGGATCAGAACGAGACCACCGAGGCGACCTACGAGGACGTCCAGGCCGCCGCGGCCGCCGCGACCGAGGAGTTCACCTCCACGATCGGCGATTCCATCGCCGTCGAGTCCGAGGACGCGGAGGCCGAGGCCCCGGCCGCCCCGCAGCTCCACGAGGGCCCGATCCAGACCGTCGGCCGCCGCAAGCGCGCCATCGCCCGCGTCATCCTGACCCCGGGCTCGGGCAAGATCGTGTGCAACGGCCGCGAGCTGGACGACTACTTCCCGAACAAGCTGCACCAGCAGGAGATCAAGGACCCGCTGGTCCTGCTGGAGCGTGAGAACCAGTTCGACATCCGCGCCAACATCAACGGTGGCGGCCCGTCCGGCCAGGCTGGCGCCCTGCGCCTGGCCATCGCCCGTGCGCTGAACCTGTACAACCCGGAGGAGCGCAGCCAGCTCAAGAAGGCCGGCTTCCTCACCCGCGACGCCCGCGCCGTCGAGCGCAAGAAGGCCGGCCTGCACAAGGCCCGCCGCGCGCCGCAGTACTCCAAGCGCTGATCCGGCGCGGCCCCGGCCGCGGCGCCTCCCCTGCGCGAACCGGAGCGCGAACCCCGTCCCACGTACCTCGTGTGGGGCGGGGTTCCGTCGTTTCCGGTGTCCCCCGGGTCAATCCGGGAGTCCCCCCGGCACCCGTGCGCACCGGCGCCGAGCGGCTCTCCGCGGGCTTCCCGGAGGGGGCCGAGGAACGGGTTTCGCGCGGCCCCGGCGCGTGGGCCGGATGATGACGGGGCCAGTGCTACATTCGGCCCCCAGACGCGCCCGCCGGACACTGCGGCGGATCGCGGCAATGATTCCGAAAGGTGCGTGATGACACGAGCCGATGACGACGGCACGACCCCTCCCGGCGACGCCAGGGCCAGCGGCGCCCAACCCGCCGGGAACGGTGGCGGAGGCGGTGCGGAGGACCGCGCGCGCGAGAGCGCGGGCGAGCACGTGGACGGTTGCGCGGACGAGCGCAAGCGGCTGACGGAGGAGCGCGACGCGATCCTCGCCGCACGCCCGGAGCTCGACGCGCGGATCTCCGAGCTGGAGGATCGCCGCATCCTCGAGGACGCGCGTCTGGAGGAGATCCGCGTGCGCCTCGCGGAGCTTGACGACGCCGGCAGCGGTGCCGTGCGGGCCGCCGACCCCGGCGCAACCGGCGAGGACGTCCCCGCCGCACCCACGGCGGACGCAGCGGACGCTGCGGACGCGGCACCCGCGGCACCCGCGGCGGATGCGGACGCGGTCGG
>JAEWGK010000190.1 GCA_023388385.1 Actinomycetes bacterium
CGCCCTGGTCACGGCGACGTCCGCGCCGCTCCCCGGCTGCATTGCGCCGGCGGCTGCCCCTGCGCGGGCCGCCGCCGGACGCGCCGCCGTCGCCGGCGGCACCGGAACCGCCGCGGGAGGCACCGCCCTGTTCGTCGTCACGCATCTACTCCACGACCTTCCCGTCCGGGTTCGCGCCGTTGGCCCAATCGCCGGCGCGCATCATCCTCTTGCCCGGGGCCTGGACCTCCGTCAGATCCACGGGGACCGTCCCGGTGCCCACGACGACGCGGCCCTTGCGTCGACGCACGTGGCCGGGCGCGAGCGGCTCCGCCGCCAGCGGATCGTCGTCGGCCAGGGGGACGACCCGGCCGAGCTTGAGCCGGGCGCCGTCCAGCATCGTCCACGGGCCCGGGTGCGGCAGGTGCGCGCGAACCCGGCGGTCGATCACGTGGGCGGGCAGCGTCCAGTCCACGCGCGCGTCGCCCGGGGTGATCTTCGCGGCATGGCTGACGCCCTCGTCCGGCTGCGGCTCCGGGCGCAGCCGACCGGCGGCCAGGCCATCCATCGTCGCGGCCAGGAGATGCGCCCCGGAGACGGCGAGGCGATCCAGCAGATCGCCCGCGGTGTCGTCGTCGCGTACGGCCTCCGTCACCGTACCGAGCACGGGGCCGGTGTCCAGGCCTTCTTCGATGCGGAACGTCGTGGCGCCGGTGATCTCGTCGCCGGCGGCCAGGGCGGCCTGCACCGGCGCCGCGCCGCGCCACGCAGGCAGCAGCGAAAAGTGCAGGTTCACCCAGCCGTGTTCCGGGAGAGCCAGCAGCTCCGGCGGGACCAGGTTGCCGTAGGCGACGACGGCGACGCAGTCGGGCGCGAGCTCCCGCAGTGCGTCGGCGGTCTCCGCGTCGCGCAGGCTAGCCGGGGTGAGCACCGGTACGCCGGCGGCATCGGCGACCTCGCGCACCGGCGACGGGTGCAGGCGCTTGCCGCGGCCGCGTGGTGCGTCCGGGCGGGTGATCACCGCGACGACCTCGTGGCCCGGATGCTCCAGGAGACGCCGCAGGGATGGGACGGCCGGCTCGGGGGTGCCGGCGAAGACGATCCGCATCGGCGGCGTCACCCCTTCATGAACCAGTCGGTGGCGCGCAGGTCGCGCATCGCGGCCTTGCGCACCTCCGGCGCCATGCGCTTCATGAACATGACGCCGTCCAGGTGATCGGTCTCGTGCTGGATGCACCGCGCCAGCAGGCCCTCGGCCTCGATGGCCACGGGCCGGCCCTGCGGGTCCTGGCCGGTGGCGCGGACGCGCATGTGGCGCTCGACCTCGCCGCCGATGCCGGGTACGGACAGGCAGCCCTCCTCGCCCAGCTGCATCTCGTCGCCCACGGGCTCCCACACCGGGTTCACCAGTGCGCCGCGGACGCCCTCGCAGTCGTAGACGAAGATGCGCTGGAGCACGCCGACCTGGTTGGCCGCCAGGCCTACGCCGTCGCTGTCGTCCATCGTCTCCAGCATGTCCTCCGCCAGGCGGGCCAGGTTCGCGTCGAACTCCGTGACCTCGTCCGCGCGGGACGTGAGCACCGGATCGCCGAACAGGCGGATCTCGCGCAGCGCCATCGCCGCATCATCTCCCTTCGGGTTCGGGCCGGGACGCCGTCAGGCCCCCGGGGCGGGGTTACGTCGCCCCGCAATCGCGCCCATCGTAACGCAGGGGCCGACGCCGGCCCGACGTGCCGGGAGGCGCCCGGCGGCACCGTTAGACGCGGGCGGCCGACACCGATGGTCGCGGGCGCACGATTGCGGGAACGGATCACCCGATGCGGATCGGATCGACGATGATGCGCACCGCCTCGCCCGCATGGTCCGCGGACCGGCGGGCAGCAGCGACGCGCAGCGCCCGGCCGAGTTCCCTGGCCCGGGTGCGCGGTACGCGGATGAGGAGCCGCACCGGGTCGTCGTCACGCCCCACCCCGGCGGGCGGGCGCACGCCCGCCGGCAGCGGCACCGGCCCGAGGAACACGGCGCCGGCCGGGGCGTCGATCTCCCCGCGGAACGCCGCGACCGCGGCGGCAGGGCCGTCGACGGCCGCCATCTGCACCGCCGGCGGGAACCCCGCGGCCGCGCGCTCGTCGAGCTCCCGGGCCGCGGCGCCCGCAACATCCCAGTGCAGCAGATCCCCGACGACGGGCAGGGCGGCGTCGGCGTCGACGACCACCGTGCCGCCCCGCTCCGCCGGGCGGGTCAGGGCGGTCACCCGGGCCCAGTTCGCCAGGGCCTCCTCCTCCGCGCGCAGATCCTGGCGGCCGATGCTCGCCCACGTGTCCATGAGAATCGCCGCGCCGTAGCCGCCCTCCGCCGCGGGCTCCGCGCCCGGCGTGGCGACGACGACGCGCGCACCCCGCCCCACGCGCGCGACGACGTGCTCGCCGGACGACTCGGTGATCCGGTGCGGCGCGAAGATGCGCCCCAGCTCCTCGGCCGTGCGCTCCGAGCCCGTGACGACGGCGCGCATCCGCGTCGACCCGCACTCGTGGCAGCGGTGCCGCAGGTCGATCCGGCCGCACCACCGGCAGGTCGGCGCGCCGGCGGTCGCGCC
>JAEWGK010000261.1 GCA_023388385.1 Actinomycetes bacterium
ACCGGACGTGGATCGGGGGCCCGGAGCTGCCCACCGAACGCACGGACGCCCGCGGCACGCACCGCGTCGACGAGCTTGACGACGCGACCCGCGCCGATCGGGTCTGCGCCGCCACGTACCTCCACTCCTCCTTTTTCGGCGACGCCGCGGGTGAGGAGGGCGATGCCGCCGGGCGGGCGGCGCTGGTGCACCGCTGGTCGCGGGCCGTCGGACGGTTCGCCACGTGGCGGGCGCTGGGATCGGCGTCGCTGGATCTCGCCGGCGTCGCCGACGGCCGCGAGGGCGCGTGGTTCCAGCACTCCGTCGCCCCCTGGGACTGGCTGCCGGGCTTCGCCCTGGTCGCCGGCGCGGGGGGCGCGGGGGTGCTCTCGGGCGGCTGGCGGGTCGCCGGCCCCTCCGGCATCGTCGGCGAGATCGCCGCGCTCCTCGCCGACCCTACGGAGGCGTAGGGGCCGAACCGGCGGGCGAGCCCGCCGGCCGCGGCATGCGGCGCCCCGCTCGCCTACATCAGCTGGCCGGCGCCGATGGCCACGAGGAGCAGCGACACCAGGTAGCCAGCCCCCCGGGCGACCGTGGACCGATTGCGCCGCGCCGCGGTGAACAGCTGCCCCAGCCACGACCCCGGCCGGTGCCGGATGGCGGCGACGGCCAGGCCCGCTGCCGTCGGCAGGCTGAGCGCCACCGTCGCGTACGCCAGCAGGCCGAGGTAGCGCTCGAACTCCGGCAGAGCCTCCGCCGACAGGAGCAGCAGGCCCGCGAAGAACGGCACCGACGTCGCCGACTGGACCACACCCAGCAGGAACCCTGCCGCCACCGTGCGCCACGACGGCACGCGCAGCGGCCCCAGCAGGCGCGCCACCAGCGCGGAGGAGTCACCGCCGCGGAGGGTGAGGGCGGCCGTCGCAAAGCCCGTGATGACCAGCAGGACGCCGAACACCGGCGAGTTCACCAGCGCCTGGACGCGCTGCCCCAGGCCGTCGAAGGCGGTGAGGACAAGCAGTGCGAGCGTCAGGACGCCCAACCAGTCGCCGGCGACGAGCAGCGGCACGACGCGGCGGTAGGCGCCGCGGCGCAGGATGACGCCCAGCGCCACCAGGACCCCGATCAGCAGAACGTTGACGGAGTCCAGGAACGCGAACGTCAAGGCCTCGAGCATGCGCATAGACTACCGGCCATGACCGACCACTCCGACGACCTGCGGCTGGCCCGGGAGCTCGCCGACGCCGCCGACGCCCTGACCACCGCCCGATTCGGCGCCTCCGACCTCGTCGTGGAGTCGAAGCCCGACCTCACGCCGGTCTCCGACGCCGACGTCGAATGCGAGCGCCGCCTCCGCGCGCTGCTCGCCGACGCCCGCCCGGACGATCAGGTCTTTGGCGAGGAGTTCGGCGGCATGGCAGTGCCCGGCGGCCGCCAGTGGGTCATCGACCCCATCGACGGCACCAAGAACTTCGTCCGCGGCGTGCCGGTGTGGGCGACGCTCATCGCGCTGCTCGTCGACGGCGAGCCCGTTGTCGGCGTCATCTCCGCCCCGGCGCTCGGCCGGCGGTGGTGGGCCGCGGCCGGCGCCGGCGCATGGACCGCGACGGGCACGGTCGGCGTGGCCGGCTCCTTCGATGCCGCGGAGCCGCGGCGCCTGCGCGTCTCCGGGGTTTCGGACGTGGCGGACTGCTCCGTCGCCATCTCCTCGCTCACCGGCTGGCGCGACCGCGGTCTGCGGGACCGGCTCATCGCGCTGACGGACGACGCGTGGCGCCTGCGCGGCTACGGCGACTTCTTCTCCTACTGCCTCGTCGCCGAGGGCGCCGTCGACGTCGCCGCCGAGCCCGAGGTGTCCCTGTGGGATCTCGCCCCGCTGGCCGTGCTCGTATCCGAGGCCGGCGGGCGCTTCACGTCGCTGGCGGGCGAGGACGGCCCGCACGGCGGCGACGCCATCGCCACCAACGGCCTGCTTCACGACGAGGTCCTGCGGCGCCTGACGCCGTAGCATCGGGGCGGGGACGGGAACCGGCGTCCGGCATGCGATCGGGGGTGCCCGGCGACACCCGGACTCTGTTTCCTTTCCATATCCGCGAAGGGTTCGCTACCCTACGTGACATGGGTTACGGAAAGGACAAGAAGGCGCGCCGGGAGGCGCGGTGGGGAACCCTTCCCGGCCGCGAGCCGCGCGGCACGATGTCCGACGCCCAGCTGCTGAAGCTGGCGCTGACCCCGCCGCGGCAGCGGTGCTGCAAGAAGACGCGCCGGTGCCGCAACTGCCCCGTCGTGGTCAACCAGCTCAACCGAGCCATCACGCGAGGATCGGGCGACATCGACTTCGCGAAGCTCGCCGATATCGCCCAACGCGCCAGGGTCCGCTAGGGCGGGCCTCCTCCTATCTCGCTCACGCCCCGCACCCGCACCTCATCCGGTCGGCGCAGGGTGTCGCCGCAGGCTCATGTCGCCGCCGGGTTCAGCTCGTCGGCGCCGGGGCCCCGCCATCCCCCAGCAGCCACTGGGCCAGTTCGTCGGACGCCGTCGCGAAGCCACCTGGATAACCCGCATCCAGGTCCGGGGCGACGGCCCCCAGGATGAACTCCGCGACCTTATGGGCCCTCTCCTCCGTGAACGTCCCGCGGATCTCGTCGAGCGGGGCCTTCGTCACGATCTCACGCTTCGGCCACATGCAGTACGTGCGGCCGACATCGTCAAAGAGACGCAACCGGGAACCCTGGATTTCTGATTCCAAAACCACATTGCCGAAGACGAGAGACGTGAGGGTGCGGGTTTCCATTCTCTGCAGGTCGTCCTCACCCAGCAGCCACCGGGCCAGCTCGGTGGACGCCGCCTCGCAACCACCCGGGTAGTGCTCATCCAAGTGCAACGAGGCAGGTTTAAGGAGGTGCTTCGCCACCATCTGGGCCCTCTCCTCCGAGAGGGTTCCCCGAAGATCATCGAGCGGCACTGTCGTGGTGATATCGGAGTTAAAAGTTGTGTGATACCAGCGCCAATCATCGGAATAGATCCGCGTCTGCGAACCCAGAAGATTCGACTCCACGACGACGTCACCGAAGAACACGGACGTGAGAACCCGGGCTTCCATGACGGCAGTGTATGCCGTCATCTTGCCCGGGCAACAGCGCTACGGCCGAGAAACTCACAGCCAACGGCCACACCCGCCCGGCCGACACCCTCCCCCGCCGCGTACCGGCCCCCGGACACGACGGCCCCCGGACCTCAGTCCAGGAGCCTCGCCCAACGTGTAACCGGGGGCAGGATTCGAACCTACGACCCTTGGGCTATGAGCCCAGCGAGCTACCGAGCTGCTCCACCCCGCGTCGG
>JAEWGK010000075.1 GCA_023388385.1 Actinomycetes bacterium
TCGACGGCCCGGGCGGCCCTGCGCACGCCGTGGTAGGCGGGCCGGGCGCCCGGCACCTTCCGCGCCTGCACCCGCACCTCCGAGCCCAGGCGGCGAAGCCGGGCGGTGGTGTTGTGGGTCTCGGCGATGCGGTGGCGACCGGCGAACCAGTCGGCGGCGACGACGATCATGCCGATCGCCGCGATGCCCGCCGCCGTGCCGAACACAGCCGGGTACGGCTCCAACGCGGCCCCCGCCACCAGGCCGAGGCAGAAGGAGCCGACGCCCGTGCCGGCGTCGTAGGACATGTTCCAGTACGCGGAGGCCTCGGCGTTGCGCTCGCGGGGCAGGCGCTCGAACATGAGCAGCAGCGCCTCGTTCTGGATGATGCCGAAGCCGCCTCCGTAGAGGACCGCCGCGGCGAGCAGCCAGTAGGACGACCCGGCGCCGCCGACGGACATCGTCAGGGCCATCGCGGCGAGGCCCAGCGCCGAGGCGCCCAGCGCCCACGCCAGCAGAGTGCCCGCCTGACCCACCCGGTCAGCCCACCAGCCCGCGACGTAGCGGGAGATCATCTGCGCGCCGCCGACGACCGACAACGCGAACGCCGCCACGATGGCGCCGGCGACGGGGTCGGTTTCGCGGGCGCCGGGGGCCAGGAACGTCGAGCTGCCGCCGAAGCCCATCGACACCGTGCTGATGCCGACCGCCGGCACCGCCACCAGCTTCCACGCCGGCACGTCGGCACCGGGCGTGCGGGAGCCGGACGTCGCCACCTTCGGCGGCGCCTTGAACCGCGGAAGGAACGCGCACATCACCGCGCCCGCCAGCGTGATGAGTGCGCCGAGGACGTAGACGAACGCGTAACCGCCCATCTCCTGGACCAGGATGAGGCCCAGCGGCAGCAGCACCAGCTGCGCGCTGCCGACACCGAGTCCCAGCGCCCCGGACGCCTTACCCAGGAACCTCACGGGCACCAGCTCCGCGATGAGCGCCGACTGCGCCACCGTCAGGGCGCCGAAGCCCATGCCGCGCAGCACCGCCAGCGGCAGCACGAGCGCCGCGCCGGTGCCCAGCAGGTGCCCGAACGTCGGCACGGACAGGAACAGCGCCGCCACCAGCATCGTCGTGGAGTACCCCCACGATCGGACCAGGCGCGGCGTCTGGGTCTGGGTCAGGACCGTCGCGGCCATGAACACGCCCGTGTAGGCGCCGGCCAGGCCCGCGGAGCCCCCGGAGTCGAGGATCGCCTGCGGGATGACCGGCAGCAGCAGGGCCCAACCGCCGAACGCCGCCACGACCGTGACCAGGGTGGGTATCAGAGCGGGGCTCTTCCACATGCTGTCCAGCTGATCGAGTTCCCGCCGGCTGAGCAGACGCGTGGACATGTGCTACCCCATTCCTCCCATGAGCCAGAGAAGCGCGCCGGCCAGAGCCACGACGGCCAGCACGCCGGCGACCAGGGTCCCGACCATGCTGCCCGCCTTGTAGGCGGACCAGGCGCCGCCGACCAGCAGGCCGGCGATGATGAACAGCAGATACGTGAGCGCGGCCCGGCCACCGACGGCGGCGTTCTGCGCCAGGACGACGGCACCCGCGGCGATCACAGCGCGCCCTTCGTCGACGGGATGCCCGTCACGCGCGGGTCGGGCTCGCACGCCGCGCGCAGGGCGCGGGCGACGGCCTTGAACTCCGCCTCCGTGATGTGGTGCGGGTCGCGTCCGTACAGGCAGCGCACGTGCAGCGCGATGCGGGCGTTGAGCGCGAGCGACTCGAAGAAATGCTCGTTGATGACCGTGGCGTAGTGGCCGCCGATGACCGCCGTGATCATCTGCTCCGGCTCGCCGGTCGCCACGAAGTACGGGCGGCCCGACACGTCGGCGACGGCGTGCGCCAGGGTCTCGTCCATCGGGATCCAGGCATCACCGAAGCGTCGGATGCCGCGCTTGTCGCCCAGGGCGTCCGCCAGCGCGGTGCCCAGCACGATGCCGGTGTCCTCCACCGTGTGGTGCGCGTCGACCTCGATGTCGCCCTTGGCGTGCAGCCTCAGGTCGAAGCTGCCGTGGGCTCCGAACGCGGTGAGCATGTGGTCGAAAAACGGCAGGCCGGTGTCGACGTCCACCTGTCCCGAGCCGTCCAGGTTGATCTCGCAGACGATGGTCGACTCGCGGGTGGTCCGCTCGGCGCGGCCGATGCGGTCCGCGCCGGCCGTCAGGTCCTTGTCGTGGGTGTCGGTCACGGCTTGGCTCCTTCGTCGTCGGGGGCGGGCGCCGGGTCGGCCGTGGCAGCCGCGCCGGCCCCGCCCGTGATGGCGCCGTCGGCCGCGATGGCGCGGGCGGCGGCGAGGAACGCGTCGTTCTCCTCCGGCAGGCCGATGGTCACGCGCAGGCGGCCCGGCACGCCGACGTCGCGGATGAGCACGCCGCGGTCCAGGAACGCCCGCCACGCGGCCGCCGCGTCGGCGAACTCGCCGAAGAACGCGAAGTTCGAGTGCGACTCGATGACGTCGAAGCCGATGCCCTCCAGCTCTGCGACGACGCGATCGCGCTCGGCGGCCAGCTTCGCCACCGTCGCCAGCGTGTCGTCCGAGTGGCGCAGCGCGACCAGCGCCGCGATCTGCGACAGCGTCGACAGGTGATACGGCAGGCGCACCAGCATGACGGCCTCGATGAACGCCGGGTCCGCCACGAAGTAGCCCAGCCGTCCGCCCGCGAAATCGAACGCCTTGCTCATCGTGCGGCTGACGACGAGCTTCGCCGGGTAGTCCGCCAGCAGCCGCACCGCCGACGGCTCGTCCGTGAACTCCGCGTACGCCTCGTCGACGATGACGATGCCGGGCGCGGCCTCGATGAGGCGGCGCAGATCCGCCTCCGGGGTGAGGTTGCCCGTCGGGTTGTTCGGCGTCGTCACGAAGACGACGTCCGGGCGATGCGCCGCGATGGCCGCCAGGGCGGCGTCGACGTCGACGTCGTAACGCTCACCCCGGGGGCAGGCGACGAACCGCGTCTGCGTCCCCGACGACAGGATCGGGTGCATGGAGTAGCTCGGCGTGAAGCCCAGCGCCGTGCGGCCCGGTCCGCCGAACGCCTGCAGGAGCTGCTGCAGGATCTCGTTCGAGCCGTTCGCCGCCCAGATGTTGTCGCGGGTCACCGCCACACCCGTGCGCTGTGCGACGTACCCCGCTAGTGCGTCGCGGAGCTCCTCCGCGTCGCGATCCGGGTAACGGTTGAGCTCCGCCGCCGCCCGCGGGATCTCGCGGGCCAGATCGGCGATGAGGGCCTTCGACGGCGGGTACGGGTTCTCGTTCGTGTTGAGGCGCACGCTGACCTTCAGCTGCGGCGCCCCGTAGGCCTCCTCGCCGCGCAGCTCGTCGCGCAACGGCAGGTCGGCCAAGGTGATGCGGTCGGTCATGCGGTCCTTTCGGTGGTGTCGTGCGGCCCGGTCGCCGCCGGAATCAGTCGCGGCCGGCGGAGAGGTCCTCGAAGCGCGCGCGGATCGCCTCGCCGTGGGCCGGCAGGCGCTCGGCGTCGGCCAGCGCGATGACGTCGCCGGAGACGCCCTTCAGCGCGGCTTCGTCGTACTCGACGACGTGGACGGCCTTGAGGAACGTGTGCGTCGACAGGCCCGACGAATGCCGCGCCGTGCCGGACGTCGGCAGCACGTGGTTCGAGCCCGCCGAGTAGTCGCCCAGCGGCACCGGCGAGAAACGGCCGACGAAGATGGCGCCGGCGTTGCGGACGCGCGCGGCCGTCGCGGCGGCGTCGGCGGTGTGGACCTCCAGGTGCTCCGCCGCGTAGGCGTCGCACACCCGGATGCCGGCATCGATGTCGTCGACCAGCACGATGCCCGACTGCGGACCCTCCAGCGCCTCGCGGACGCGATCGGCGTTGAGCGTGACCGGGTAGCGGGCCTCGACCTCGCGGTCGACGGCTGCGGCCAGTTCCTCCGAATCCGTGATGAGCACCGACGCCGCCATGACGTCGTGCTCCGCCTGCGAGATGAGGTCGTAGGCGACGGACACCGGATCGGCGGACGAGTCGGCCAGGACGGCGATCTCCGTCGGGCCGGCCTCGCTGTCGATGCCGACGACGCTGCGGCACAGCCGCTTCGCCGCCGTCACGAAGATGTTGCCCGGACCCGTGATCATGTCCACCGGCTCCAGCGGCTGCTCCGGGTCGGCGTCACCGTAGGCCATGAGGGCCACGGCCTGCGCACCGCCGACGGCCCAGACCTCCTCGACGCCCAGCAGCGAGCACGCCGCCAGAATCGTCGGATGCGGCAGGCCGCCGTGGTCCTTCTGCGGCGGCGAGGCCACGACCAGCGACTCCACGCCGGCCTCCTGCGCCGGGATGACGTTCATGAGCACCGACGACGGGTACACCGCGTTGCCGCCCGGCACGTACAGGCCGACGCGACCGACCGGAATCCACTTCTCCGCGACGACGCCGCCGTCGACGACCTCCACCCGCTTGTCGGACGGGCGCTGCGCGGCATGGAACCTCCGGATGCGGGTGATGGACGCCTCCAGCGCCTCGCGGACCTGCGGCTCGAGCGTGTCGACGGCCCGGGCCAGCTCCTCGGCCGGCACCTTCAGGTGGACCGGGCGAATGCCGTCGAACTTCTCCGAGAAGCCGCCCGCGGCCTCGGCGCCGCCGTCGCGGACGGCCTCGACCACGGGCCGGACGGTGGGGATCATCGAGTCGACGTCGGCGGCGCCGCGCGGCAGCGCCTGTCGCAGCTCCGCCGTCGAGGGCACGCGACCGCGCAGATCGGTGATGGAGAGCATTCGAGTGGACCGCCTTCCAGGATCCGGGTGTTGACGTGGGCTGACGGCGCGCGCGGCGGGTCGGCGTGGCCAGCCGGGGCCGGGCCGACCGGGAGCCGGCCGGCTTCCGTTGCCAGCGCCAGGCCGATGCCGCCGCAGGTCGCGCGTCATCGCCCACTTCCTGCCCGAACCAGCATAGTGCCCGTAGTGCGGACGGCCGGGGGCGGGTCGTGCGTCGTCAAGCAACGAGTCCCGCCGCCGCACACGCCCCGGCGCCCCGCCCCTGCCCTGCAGTCGCCGCACCTCCGCGCCCCGCCCCCGCCCCGCGGCCACCGACTGGAGCCCTGCCAGCGATCGTCAAGCCCCGTCGGCCACAACCGCCCCACCCGACACAACGTTTTGCGGCACCCAGAACGGTTAACGCCCTTTAGCGGGAGGAACAGGTCACGAAAACCCCGATTTCGGGCTAGTGCGTGACCTGTTCCTCCCGCTAAAAGGCGTTAACCCCCGGTGGGGCTCTCGCAGCAAGCTGGCCGCAGGAGCGTCCAGCCGCGTACGGGCGGCCACGCCGGCCGGCAACCGGGCCGACGCGCACCGGACAGATGCCCGGACCGCCCGGCGAATGGGCCCGCAGACTGGCGGCGGCCCCTTTCGTCGGCTCCTTTCGTCGGCGGCGCACCTCATGCCCACCTTTTGCCCTCGGCCGGGATGACCCCGACAATGGGTGGATGACCTGGTGGGAGGAACTCGGCGAGGAGACGGACCGCGGCAGCGACGCCGCGGACCCGGTCGTCGGCGATCCCGGCTCCGCCGATCCCTGGGCCGCGTTCCGTGAGGCTGGAGCCGCCCGCGAGTCCGCCCGCGAGGCCGCCGACGCCGCCCCGGCCATCCCGCCGCGGATGCCCGCCTTCCCGCCGCAGCCGGTCCCGCAGGAGCTGCCCGAGCTGCTGGCGTTCAGCAGGCACGCGGGCCGCAACCTGGACCATGTGTCGTCGTGGCGGGCGGTGTCGGCGTTCGCGCGCGACCACTGGCTCTCCACGGCCGCCGACCTGGCGGAATGGCCGGAGTACGCCGACGGCACTGGCCGGATGGCGGACCTGGTAGGCGAGTACCACGCCCTGCGCCACGCCGCGGCCGACCAGCTGGAGCTGCCGGACGAGGCCGCGGAGGCGCGCCGCGACTGGCTCGACTGGGCCATTCGCGAGAACCGCCCGGCGGCAGCGCTGCACGCCCGCGCGTTCGGCGCCTTCGCGGATGCGGAGCGGTGGGTCGACGCGCACCCGTTCCCGCTGCGCCCGGCGGACCACGACGTGCCGGAGATCGTCTCCGTCACCCGCGACATCCTGGACCTGCGCCTGACCGGCCAGGACGCCTACCGCTACTCGCTGTCGGCGGCGATCACGGCGGCCTCGGCGTCGATGGCGCGGCGCCCCGACCTGGCCGGCGCACTGGCGCGGTGGACGGCGAAGCATGCGCCGCGCCGCTCCTCCGACGACGATCGCCGCCTGCTGGAGGCCCAGATCGCCCACGGCCGCGGGGATCTCGCGGGTGCCGCGCGCATCTGCGCCGAGGTGGCGGAGGACCCGCGCTCGGAGCCGGTGACCTCCACCATCGAGGCCCGCCAAGTCCTCGCTCACCTGTCGCTGGAGGCCGACGAGGAAGCCGAGGCCATCCGCCAACTCCGCCCTGTCGTGGAAGCGGGGCTCGCGCTGGACCTGACCGTCGCGACGCTCCGGTCCGTGCGCATGCTCACAGCGCTGCTCAATGCCCGCGGCGATTTCGCGGAGGCCGCGGACATCGCACGGCGGGCGCTCGCGCACTCGTCGGGGATGCCGGTGAATCCGCTGGTCATGGACATCCGGCTCATCCTCGCGCGATCACTGCTGGATTCCGGTGACGACCGCCGCGCACTGTCCCACGCCGTGCCGGTGGCGCAGTGGTCGACGTTCACGGACGACGAGGAGCGCACGGCCGCGGCGTTCACCATCGCGAGCTCCGCCGCGGCGTCGGTCGGCGACGTGGCCCAGGCCCGCGACCTGCTGGTGCAGCACGCCGACCATCTGGAGCGGCTCGGCGATGGCACGGGCGCATCCGCGGCGCTGCGCAACGCCGCCCGGACGCTCGTCGCCGCGACAGCCGCCACGGTGATGCGGGCGCTCGAGGACCCGTTGCGTGACGACGCCACCCGCTCCGGCTCCCTCTCCGACGGCGCGGCCGACCACCTGCCGGAGTTGGGGTTGGCCGAAGCCGCCGAGGAGGCGGAGGACCTCATGGTGCGGGCGAGGGACCTCATCACGGACGGCTGGAACATCGCCGACTGGCACGACGACCTGGCCTACATCTACTGGGCGACGGGCCGCGAGGACCTGGCGCTCGGGCACGTCGACACCGCCGCCGCCGGCTACCTGGAGTCCGGCGACGGCGAGGAGGCCGCCCGGACTCTGCTCACCGGCGTACGCTGCTGCCTGGACCGCGACGACGTGGAGGGCGCCGCACGCTATGCAGCGCGCATCGACGAGCTCCTGCCCGCCGGGCAGTGGGAAGGCCACCCCGTCCGCGACGCGCTCGCGCAGATCCTGGGGTAGGCGGGGCGGGGCCGCCAGGCCAAGCCGGCGGGTCCCGCGCGCGGGCGGCGTAGCCGGCCGCCCATCCCCTGCAGGACACGCGCGCCGTACCCGCTACATTGGCGGGTATGACCGAACCTGCCCAGTCGCCCGTCGCCCAGCTCTTCACGGATGCGGAGGCCATCGCCGCCGACGGCCGCCCGTGGGAGGCGGCGGACCTCCTCATGGCCGGCTTCGCCGACCTCGGCGACGCAGCCGACGCCCCCGCCGTCGACGGCCTGGGCCGGCCCATCCGCGGCTCCGCGCCGGCGATCATGGACAAGGCCGCCGACTATCTCGAATTCCTCGACCAGCTCGAGTCGGCCCGCAAGGCCCCGGCGACCCACGGCGGTGCCGGTGCCGATGCCGTCGGCGGCGCTCTCCCGCCGCCCCGGCCCCTGCGCTGGGCGCAGTGGCACACGCTGAACGGGTTGGCGGAGATTCGCCGCGGTCACCCCGGCCGCGCCGTCGACCACCTGGAACTGGCCGCCGGGCTTTTCGAGTCCCACGGCCTGACCGCGCAGGCGCTGCCGCTGGTCGGGCGGATCGTCGAATGCCACCTTGCCGTCGACGACGTCCCGCGCGCCGAGGCGGCGCTCCACCGGGCGCGCTCGCTCGCGGCCGCCGACGCCGGGGCGGGCGCGCGCTGGGGCCGGGCGCTCGACGAGCTCGGACGCGACGTCGCGGCACGGCTGTAGAGACCGTCGCCGGACGGGCCTACCGCCCCAGGCCCGGCACCCTAGAAATCCAGGCCCAGATCCAAGGCCCGCACGGAATGGGTCAGGGCGCCCACGGCGAGGAAATCGACGCCGCACGACGCGTACTCGCGGGCGACGTCGAGGGTCAGGCCGCCGGAGGACTCCAGCTGCGTCGCCGGCGAGAGCTTCGCGCGGCGCTGGTCGGCCATCTGGGTCTGCCAGACCTCGAAGTTGTCCAGCAGGACCAGGCCGGGCTTCTCCACCAGGACCTCGTCGAGCTGGTCGAGGGTGTCGACCTCGACCTCGCAGCGCAGCTCCGGGTACGCCCTCCGCACGGCGCGCAGCGCGGGGACGACGCCCCCGGCCGCGGCGACGTGGTTGTCCTTGATCATCGCCTCGTCGCCCAAACCCACGCGGTGGTTGACGCCGCCACCGCAGGCCACGGCGTACTTCTGCAGGTTCCGCATGCCCGGCAGCGTCTTGCGGGAGTCGCGGATGCGGGCGCCGGTGCCGTCGACGGCGTCAACCCACAGCCGCGTCGCCGACGCAATGCCGCACGCGTGGGCGAGCAGGTTCAGGAGTGTGCGCTCGGCGGTGAGGAGCCCGCGGGTGGGGGCTTCGATCTCCGCGACCACGTCGCCGGGGCGCACGCGGTCGCCGTCGCCGTTGCGCAGGACGACCTCGAAGCCGTCGGCGACGGTCTCCTCCAGCGTCCACCGGATGACGTCGGTCGCCGCCAGCACGCCGTGCGCGCGGGAGCCGATGACGGCGGTCGAGCGCTGCGATGCCTGCACCGTCGCCAGGGAGGTCACGTCCGGGCCGTACCGCAGGTCCTCCTGCAGGGCGGTGCGGATGAGACCGCGGGTGGTGGCTTCGTCGAGCATGTTCTCTCCTGGTCGGCGGCCGTGGCGGCCGGTGTCGTCGTCTGTCGTGGCCGGGCGGATTCGCCGGGGCGCCTCCGTCGAGCGTAGGCCGCCCGCCGCCGCGCCGCCCCCGGGGTCAGTCGAGGCGGGTGTGGCAGCCGAGCGTGCCCGGCCTCGCCAGCGCCGCCTCGACGATGACGTGGGCGACGAGGGTCTCCGGCGCGTCCGGCAGCCCGTCGAGGATCCGCCTCGCCGCCAGCAGCGACTCGCGGGTGCGGGTGACGCCGGCGCCGTCGGACATCGCGTCGCGCAGCCGCCGCCGCTGCAGGTCGGTGAGCGCCGGGTCGAACGCGCGCGGGACGTGCACCGCCGCGTCCGGGTCCGCGAGCGTGACGGCATCCCCCGCGCCGGCGCCCGCGCCCATCGCCGCCGCAACGTCCTCGGCGACCCACCTGCCGACGACCAGCCCCTCCAGCAGCGAGTTCGACGCGAGCCGGTTCGCGCCGTGCAGCCCCGTCCGGGCGCACTCCCCGGCGGCGAAGAGCCCGCCGACGCGGGTGGCGCCGCGGACGTCCGTCGCGATGCCTCCACACGTGTAGTGCACCGCCGGCGCCACCGGCAGCAGGTCCACGGCGGGGTCGTAGCCGGCGGCGTCGCAGGCGGCGGTGACCGCCGGGAAGCGGCGGCGCACGTCCACCACCCCGCGGGCGTCGAGGAGCACGTGGGTCTCCCCCGTCTCCCGCAGCCGCGCGGCGATGGCCCGCGACACGATGTCGCGCGGCGCCAGGTCTCCGCGCGGGTCGGCGCCGTCGGTGACGGAGCGTCCGCGCGAGTCGACCAGCCGGGCGCCCTCGCCGCGCACCGCCTCGGAGATGAGCGGCCGCCGGCCGGTGGCGCGCTCGTCGAACAGCACGGTCGGGTGGAACTGCACGAACTCCATGTCCGCCAGCTACGCCCCTGCCTCCAGGGCGAGGAAGTGCCCGCCGCCGGTCATCCCCGCCGGCGCGGTCGCCGAGCGGTACAACTGGCCGACGCCGCCGGTGGCCAGCAGCGTCGCCCGCGCCCGCACCAGCCCCGCGCCCCGGGGGTCGCGGATGACGGCGCCGGCGACGCGGGCGCCGTCGTCACGCACCAGGCGCACGGGCCGCGCGTTCTGCAGCAGCCGCACTCCGGCGACCGCCTCCTCGAGCGTGCGCTGGATTTCGG
>JAEWGK010000151.1 GCA_023388385.1 Actinomycetes bacterium
GGGCGGTGGTCGCGGCGAGGACGGCCGTCGCCAGCGCCCCCGCGGTCCGCGCGGTCTCCCCTCCGCCGAATCGTCGTGGCGTGTTCCCCGTCGCAGTCCTCACGCGGCCGGTCCTTTCCCGTCGTCGAGCGCCGTTCATTTCTGTCCGGCCACGGTATCCGATGGGGCGCGGCGGCGCGAAAGGTGCGGCGGCCCGGGCCCGTCCGGCGCCGCCTCCGTCCGTCAACCGTCCGTCAGCGGCCGGCGATGCCGAGCGCCCGGTCGAGGTCCCCGATGAGGTCCTCGACGTCCTCGATGCCGACGCTGATGCGCACCAGATCCGCGGGGACCTCCACCTGCGTGCCGGTGTTGGCCAGGTGGGTCATGGCGGCGGGGACCTCGATGAGGGATTCGACGCCGCCGAGGGACTCCGCCAGCGTGAACTGGCGGGTGTTCAGGCACAGCGCCTCCGCGGCGGCGGGCCCGCCGGCGAGGCGGGCGCTCACCATGCCGCCGAAGCCGCGCATCTGGCGGGCGGCGACGTCGTGGTTGCGGTGGTCCTCCAGGCCCGGGTAGAGCACCTCGGCGATGGCGGGGTGGTCCCGCAGGTGCGTGGCGACGGCCGCCGCGTTGGCGCAGTGGCGGTCCATCCGCACGCCGAGGGTCTTGATCCCGCGGGCGGCGAGGTAGGCGTCGAACGGCCCGGCGGCGGCACCGGCTCCGGTGCGCAGACCGTCGACGCCGCGGTCGATCTCCTCGTCGGCGGTGACGACGGCGCCGCCGATGACGTCGGAGTGGCCGCCGAGGTACTTGGTCGTGGAGTGGATGACGGCGTCGGCGCCGAGCTCCAGCGGGCGCTGCAGGTACGGGGATGCGAAGGTGTTGTCGACGACGAGGAGGGCGCCGGCGTCGTGGGCGACGTCGGCCAGCGCCTCGATGTCGGCGATGGTGAGCAGCGGGTTGGTGGGGGTCTCGATCCAGACGATCTTCGTGGTCGGGCGGATGGCCGCGGCGACGGCGTCGGCGTCGGCGATGTCCGCGACGGACCACTCGACGCCCCACTGCGCGAAGGCGGTGGACACCAGGCGGTAGGTGCCGCCGTAGACGTCGTCGGGCAGGACGACGTGGTCGCCCGGCCGCAGGACGGAGCGCAGCAGCGCGTCGGTGGCGGCCATGCCGGAGGCGAAGACGCGGCAGTACGGCAGGACGGTGAGCGAGGCACCCTCGAGCTCCGCGATGGCGGCCTCGAGCGCGGCGACGGTGGGGTTCGCGCACCGGGAGTACTCGAAGCCGCCGCGCAGGTCGCCCAGACCGTTCTGGACGAAGGTCGAGGAGGCGTAGATCGGGGTGTTGATCGGGCCGACCAGGCCGTCCGGCTCGTGCCCGGCGCGGACGGCGGCGGTGGCGGGGCGACGGTCCGGGCGGGCGGTGCCGCCGATGTTCGTGCTGGTCCCGCCGCCGTTGACGGTGCGGGTGCCGGCATCGCCGATGGGTGCGCCAAGGTGATCGTGGTCGGTCATGGTGCGTGCGCCCTTCCCGTGTCGTGGCCGGAGTCGTGGCCCGTCCCCCGGCGGCTGTCATGGTCGCGCGGCCGGAGCCGCGGGTGTCGACAATAGTGCCCTACAGACCAAGCGGTCTACAAATTGCGAAGAGCGGGGCGACGGCCGGATGTTTCCATTAGCATCCCGAACACACATTGCTTCACTGGAGAAAGGTCCTCGATGTCCATTTTCCCGATCCGCACCCGCGTCACCCACGGCCCGGCACTGCCGAAGGCCAGCGCGCTGCCCGGCATCACGGCCGGCCGCGCCCTGGTCACCGGGGCGTCGTCGGGCATCGGCCGCGCGACCGCCGTCGCCCTCAGCGAGGCGGGCTACGAGGTCTTCGGCACCTCCCGCCGCGGCGCCGACGCCCCGGCCCCCGACGGCGTGACCATGCTGCCGCTCAACCTCGGCGATCCCGCGTCGATCGAGGAGCTCGTCGCGTCGTTCTCCCCCGGCGGCGACTTCGCCCGGCGCGACTCGGGCCCGCTCATGGAGGTCGTCGTCTGCAACGCCGGCGAGTCCCAGTCCGGCGCGTTCGAGGAGCTGCCGCGGGAGGACCTGGAGCGCCTGTTCCAGGTCAACGTCCTGGGCCACGTCGATCTGATCCAGCGCCTGCTGCCGTCGATGCGCCGCGCCGGCGCCGGCCGCGTCGTGGTCGTCGGCTCGATGCTGGGATCGCTGCCGCTGGCGTACCGCTCCTCCTACGTGGCGACGAAGGCGGCGCTGTCCGGTTTCGCCCGCGCCCTGCGCGGCGAGGTCGCCCGCTTCGGCATCGGCGTCAGCGTCGTCGAGCCCGGATCCGTCAACACGGGCCTGTCCGGCCGCCGCACGCGCCTGGGCGGCGGCGAGGGCTCACCGTACCGCGGCGACGTCCGCCGGATGCTGGAGCGCCTCGACGCCAACGAGGCCGCGGGCATCCCCGCGGAGGACGTCGCCGCCGTCATCGTCGACGAGGTCCTCTCCGACCGCCCGGCCGCCTACCGGGCTCGCGGCTCGCACGCCGGCGTCGTCGTCCCGCTGACGCGCCTGTTGCCGGAGCAGCTGCGCCTCGACCTGCTCAAGCGTTTCCACGGCCTCGGCTAGCGCTACTCGGCGCCCTTCATGCTCCCGTGCTCGATCATGTTCCGATGGAAGCTGAAGGCCGTGGCCAGATCATGCGGGGTCTGGTGGTACGGCGTCGCCTTGAGGGCGCGCTCGTAGTACTCCTCCAGCAGGTTCTGGTAGTCCGGGTGCGCGATGGCGATCATCTTCTTCACGCGATCGCGCGGGGCCAGGCCGCGGAGATCGGCGAAGCCGCGCTCCGTGATGACGACCATCGCGTCGTGCTCCGTGTGGTCGATGTGCGACGCGAACGGGACGATGGCGGAGATGGCGCCGTCCTTCGCCACCGACGGGGAGATGAAGGACGAGACGAAGCCGTTGCGGGTGAAGTCGCCGGAGCCGCCGATGCCGTTCATCATGCGGGTGCCGTTGACGTGGGTGGAGTTGATGTTGCCGTAGATGTCGGCCTCGATCATGCCGTTGGTGGCGATGAGCCCGGTGCGGCGGATGACCTCCGGGTGGTTCGAGATCTGCAGCGGGCGCAGGATGATGGACTCGCGGTAGCGCGAGGCCTCCTTGTTCATCTTCTCCGCGTACTCCGGGGACAGGGAGAAGGAGGTGGAGGACGCCACGGTCATCTTGCCGGCGTCGATGAGGTCGATCATGCCGTCCTGGATGACCTCGGTGTAGGCCTGGATGTTCTCGAACTTGGAGTCCAGCAGGCCCGCCATGACGGCGTTCGGGACGTTGCCGACGCCGGACTGCATGACGTAGCGGTCGTACGCCAGGCGGCCCGCGGCGACCTCGCCCTCCAGGAAGTCCAGGAAGTGGCCGGCGATCTGCTTGGAGATGTCGTCGATCGGCTTGAACGGCGCGTTGCGGTCCGGGGCGTCCGTCTCGACGATGGCGACGACCTTGTCGGTGTTGATGTCGATGTAGGTCGTGCCGATGCGGTCGCCGGGGTTGTTGATCGGGATGGCGGTGCGGTTCGGCAGCGCCTGGATGCGGTAGATGTCCGCCATGCCCTCGAGCTCGAGAGACTGCCAGGAGTTGACCTCGATGATGATGTTCTCCGCGGCGTCGAGGTAATCGACGTTGTTGCCGACGCCGGAGGACGGGATGATGTGGCCCTCCTCCGTGATGCGCGTCGCCTCGACGATGGCGAAGTCGAGCGTGCCGAAGAAGCCCTCGGCCACCTGCTTGCCCGAGTGGGACAGGTGGATGTCCTGGTACTTCATCTCGCCCGCGTTGATCTTGTTCCGCATGATCGGATCCGACTGGTACGGCATGCGGTAGTTGATCGCGCCGGCCTCCGCCATGACGCCGTCGCAGTCCGGCGCGGTGGAGGCGCCGGTGTAGACGTCGACCGTGAACTCGTCGCCGCGGGCCTGGGCCGCCTTCGCCTTCTCCGCGATGGCCGTCGGCATGGCCTTCGGGTAGGCCGCGCCGGTGAAGCCGGACATGCCGATCTTCGCGCCGTTCGGGATGAACTCGGCGGCCTCGTCGGCGGACATGATCTTGCCGCGCAGAGCGGCGTGGGCGATGCGCTCGGACATGGGTGTCCTCGTCTCCTTGGTGCTCGTCATGGGTCGCACGGGTCGGTGCAGACGGTAGTGGACTACCGGCTAACCATGTTCCCGCACGATGTTTTCGTTTTCCATGCCGAAGCGTACAGTGACCCACGCCACTGGCGCCACGATCCTCCCCCCGGATGCGCGTGCCGGGTGGGGTCGGCGCACGAAAAGGCCGGGGCCGGAAACCCCATCGGTTTCCGGCCCCGGCTCCATCTGTGGGCGAAGGGGGACTTGAACCCCCACGTCCCGAAGGACACTGGCACCTGAAGCCAGCGCGTCTGCCATTCCGCCACTCGCCCGTGCGGACTCGCATACATTAACACGAGCGTCGACAGCACCGTCAAATCACCTGGTCACGGGAATGATCGGGGCGTCGTCACGCATCACGTGCGCGCGGCGCGCACCATCACCCACGCGCCACGCCGGACCCGGGGCGCGCCGAACGGGCACGTCCGGGCGCGAACCCGCACTTATACTGGGGCGGCACGACGGGCGCCCGCCGCCCGGACCGACGACCGACGACAGGTGGAACAGCAGATGGACTTCCTCGGACGCATCCGGAAGCTCGACAGCTCGCTCCAGCGCGGGCTGGACAACGGCTTCGCCCGCGTCTTCGGGGGCATGGTCGTGCCCAACGAGCTGGAGGAGTGCCTCAAGCAGGAGATCGACGACTTCCTCATGCAGGACGTCGACGGCCGGTCGCTCGCGCCGAACGACTTCCGCATCGGCGTGAGCCCCAAGGACTTCGCCAACCTGCGCGACAACGAGCCGACCCTGCCGAAGGACCTGGCCAACCGCATGTCCCGGT
This sequence comes from Actinomycetes bacterium, assembly GCA_023388385.1. Taxonomy (GTDB): domain Bacteria; phylum Actinomycetota; class Actinomycetes; order Mycobacteriales; family Mycobacteriaceae; genus Corynebacterium. Next base: position 4,947 of record JAEWGK010000151.1, read on the forward strand.
ACTGCCGCAACAACGGCTGGTCGCTCTCCGGCGCCGTGTCGGTGCGCCTGGAGCTCGTCGACTCGCTGCACACGGGCCAGCTGAAGACCGCGTCGTCGTTCCTCGAGGGCTTCCGCGATCTCTCCGGCTTCGTCGGCGACGGCGACGACGCGCGCGCGGGCACCCCCTCCCCCGTCACCCCGTCCGGCGGCATCCCGGCCGCCGGAGCCGCGGACGACTCCCCCGCCCCCGACGCCCGCGGCACGCAGGGCGTCGACGTCCCGCCGCCGTACGAGGCGGACGGGGGTGCCGCCGGCGCCGCCGGTGCCGCGGGTGCGGGCGTCGGCGCGCCGCGTGACGACGCCCCGGTCGGCCCCGGCGACGAGGCCTGGGCCGACGCCGACTTCGCGGTCCCGGAGACCCTGGACTCTCCGGCGGATCCGAACGCCCCGACGCAGATGAGCGTCCAGCCCCCGGCGCCGCGCCGCATCGATCCTGAGCCGTCGGCGACCGCCCGCCTGCTGCTGCAGGACGGCTCCTCCCGCGTCTTCGATCTGCGGCCGGGCTCCACGATCATCGGCCGCGGCACCGCCTCGGACTTCCGGCTGCCGGACACGGGCGTCTCCCGTCAGCACGCGGAGATCACGTGGGACGGCCGCGAGGCGACGCTGACGGATCTGCGCTCCACGAACGGCACGATGGTCAACGACACCCCGGTGGAGAGCTGGCTCCTCGCCGACGGCGACATCATCTCCATGGGCCATTCCCTCATGGAGTTCCGCCAGGGCTGACGCGGACCGCGCGGCAGGCCCATCGGGTCGACGGGGCACGGACCCGTCGGCCCGCCGCGTATTGTGAGCGCTGGACAACCAACCGACCGTCACGACCGCCCGGCTGGCCCCGCCCCACTGGCGCCGGTTCAGTGTTAAGGAGGTACCCCGACATGGAGGCGATCGTCTTCCTTCTGTCGCGCATCGCGCTGCTGGTGCTGCTGTGGTTCTTCATCTGGATGACCCTGCGGGCGCTGCGCGCCGACGCGAACACCGCCGCCGGCCTGCGCCCCGTGCGCGCCGCGATGCCGGTCCAGACCCGCGGGCGGCCGTTCCAGCGCTCCCACGTCCCGCAGCAGCTGCTGGTCACCGCCGGCCCGCTCGCGGGCTCCCGCATGAACCTGAACAACCAGCGCGAGATCACCATCGGCCGGGCCGACGACTCCGCGTTCGTCCTCAACGACGACTACGCCTCCGCCCACCACGCCCGTCTGCTGCCGCGCGACGGACACTGGTACCTGGAGGACCTGGACTCCCGCAACGGCACGTTCCTCAACGGCCAGCGCGTGGACCAGCCGGAGAGGCTCGAGCCCGGCATGGAGATCCGCATCGGACGCACGACCCTGAGGTTGCAGCCGTGACTTTCGCACTCGACTACGTGACCGCCTCCGACCGGGGGCTGGTCCGGCAGAACAACGAGGACTCGGCGTACGCCGGGCAGCGCCTCCTGGCGCTCGCCGACGGCATGGGCGGCCATGCAGCGGGCGAGGTCGCCTCGCAGCTGATGATTGCCGCGATGTCGAAGCTCGACGACGACCAGCCGGGCGAAGACCTGCTCGACGCCCTGGCCATGGCCACCGCGGAGGGCAACGCCTCCATCGCCGAGGAGGTCGACGCGAACCCGTCGACCGCCGGCATGGGCACCACGCTGACGGCGCTGCTGTTCGACGGCAAGCGCGTCGGCCTGTGCCACATCGGCGACTCCCGCGGCTACCTGCTGCGCGACGGCGAGCTGACGCAGATCACCCGCGACGACACGTACGTGCAGACGCTGGTGGACGAGGGAACGATCACGGCCGACGAGGCGAGCGTGCACCCGCAGCGGTCCCTCATCCTCAAGGCCCTGACCGGCCGCCCGGTGGAGCCGACGCTGAAGTACCGCGAGGCCCGCCTGGGCGACCGGTACCTGCTGTGCTCCGACGGCCTGTCGGACCCCGTATCCCGCGACACGATCGCGGAGACCCTGGCGGAGGGCACGCCGGAGCAGGCGGCCCGCCGCCTCATCGATCTGGCGCTGAAGTCCGGCGGCCCGGACAACGTGACGCTCGTCGTCGCCGACGTCGTCGACCCCTCGCGCCACACCCCGTCGCAGCCGTCGCTCGCCGGCGCGCTCGGCGACCCGAGCGTGGAGGCACCGCGGCCCGACACCTCGGCCGGGAGGGCGGCGGCCTTCAACCCGCCCGCGGAGCAGGAGCGCGCGGTGACGCACGAACCCGGCTCCGACCAGTCCCCGGCGAAGGGCCGGTGGCTGGTCGTCGCGTTCGTGGCCCTCATCGTCATCGCCGCCGCCGGCGCGGGCGCATGGGGCTGGCAGCGGCTGAAGAACCTCAACTACGTCGACGTCACCGCGGCCCCCGGGGAGCTGGTGGAGATCCGCTCCGGCGTGCCCGGCACATTCCTGGGCATGACGCTCAACGAGCACTACCAGTACGTCTGCCTGCTGGACGACGGCACGACGCGGCTGCTGGAGGAGTCGGCGACCCCGGAGCAGGCGGACTGCCACCTGATGCGCGCCTCCGACCTGACGGCGTCGGCCCGGCAATCCCTCGCCGATCTGCCGGCGGAGAGCTACGACGAGATCGTCGCCCAGGTCAACCGCCTGGCCGCCCAGGCCCTGCCGGTCTGCCTGACGACGGAGGGCGGCGCCGCCGACGGCGCCGGGGCCCCGGGTGATCCGGCAAACCCGGCCGACCCCGCCGCGCCGCCCGCCCC
>JAEWGK010000169.1 GCA_023388385.1 Actinomycetes bacterium
ACGCCGGCGACGACCGCGAGTCCGGCGACGGCCGTGGTGGACGCACGCGCCGCCGTCGCCGCGGCGGACGCGGCCGCAACCGCTCCGGCGGCGACGGCAACGGCGCCGCGGACCCGAACGCGGGCGACGATCGCGGGTCCGGCACGTCGAAGGACGATGCCGGCGCCCGGGGCGGCCGCGACCAGCATGGCTCCGACGACGATGCTCCCGTCATCGACGAACCGGTCGGCATCAAGGGCTCGACGCGCCTGGAGGCGCAGCGCCGCCGCCGCATCGAGCGCCGCGAGCAGTCGCGCAAGCGCCACGTCATCAGCGAGGCGGAGTTCCTCGCGCGCCGCGAGTCCGTCGAGCGCACGATGGTCGTCCGCGAGCGCGACCGCGTCGAGGGCCACGGCCACGTCACGCAGGTCGGCGTGCTGGAGGACGAGCTGCTCGTGGAGCACTTCGTCACCTCGGAGACGCAGGCCTCCCAGATCGGCAACATCTACCTGGGCCGCGTCCAGAACGTGCTGCCGTCGATGGAGGCGGCGTTCATCGACATCGGCACGGACCGCAACGCGGTTATCTACGCCGGCGACCTCAACTGGCGTCGCTTCGGCTCGGCGGGCAAGTCGCGCCGCATCGAGCAGGCGCTGAAGTCGGGCGACCAGCTGCTCGTGCAGGTCACGAAGGACCCGGTGGGGCACAAGGGCGCCCGCCTGACGATGCAGATCTCGTTGGCCGGCCGCTTCCTCGTGTACGTGCCGGAGGGCCGCTCCGCCGGCATCAGCCGCAAGCTGCCGGAGCCGGAGCGCAAGCGCCTGAAGGAGATCCTCAAGGAGGTCACCCCGGCAGGCTCGGGCACCATCATCCGCACCGCCGCCGAGGGCGTCGACCGCGATGCCATCGCCGCCGACGTGGAGCGCCTGGAGAAGCTGTGGCGCTCCATCGACAAGCGCGCCGAGGAGGGCATGCGCGGCCGCGGCGCGAAGCCGGTGACCCTGTACGAGGAGCCGGACATGCTGGTGAAGGTCGTCCGCGACCTGTTCAACGAGGACTTCACCAGCCTCGTCGTCGAGGGCGACGCGCCCTGGCGCACCGTCAAGGGCTATGTCGACGAGGTCGCGTCCGACCTCTCCGACCGCCTGCGGCGCTACCACCCGGAGCAGCACGGCGGGAAGGACGTCTTCGAGCACCACCGCATCGACGAGCAGCTGGCCAAGGCCATGGACCGCAAGGTGTGGCTGCCGTCGGGCGGCACGCTGATCATCGACCGCACCGAGGCCATGACCGTCATTGACGTCAACACCGGCAAGTTCACCGGCGTCGGCGGAAACCTGGAGGAGACGGTCACCCGCAACAACCTCGAGGCCGCCGAGGAGATCGTCCGCCAACTGCGCCTGCGCGACATCGGCGGGATGATCGTCGTCGACTTCATCGACATGATCCTCCCGGAGAACCAGGACCTGGTGCTCCGCCGCCTCAAGGAGGCGCTGGGCCGCGACCGCACGCGCCACGAGGTCTCCGAGGTCACCTCGCTCGGCCTCGTCCAGATGACGCGCAAGCGCCTGGGCACCGGCCTGCTGGAGACGTTCTCCACGCCGTGCCCGACGTGCGGTGGCCGCGGCATCGTCCTGCACGTCGACCCCGTCGAGCAGGAGCCGAAGCAGCAGCCGCGCAACCGCCGCTCCGACCGTGACCGCCCCAACCGGGCGCACGACCCGTCCCGCCACCCGGCGGCGCTGGCGATGCACAAGCAGGAGATGCGTGACGACGCCGCCCCGACGGCCGAGGACGCCGCCGACGAGGCCGCGCGCACCGCCCCCGCCCACGATGGGCACGGCGACGGCCAGGACGGCCGGGACGCGCGGGATGGGCGTGGCGGCCACGATGCCGATGACCGGGACGACCGCGAATCGCGTGACGACGAGCGGGGTGGCCGTCGTCGTCGCCGCCGCGGCGGACGCCGAGGCCGGAACGCGGCCGCGCGCGAGGGCGCCGGGCGTGCCGGGCGCGACGAGCAGGAGGACCGGGATTCCGGGGATCCGCAGGTGCCGCAGGAGCATCGGGAGCCGCAGGAAGCTGCGGCGGACGCCGGTTCCGATGACCGCGATAGCGGCGCGTCCGGTACCTCCGGCCGCGACAAGTCGGGTCGCGACGAGTCGGGTCGCGATGAGTCGGGCCGCGATGACTCCGATCGCGGGGATTCCGGACGAGGCGGTCGCCGTCGCCGTGGTCGCCGCCGTGCCGGCGCCCGCCCCGAGTCGAACCGGGGGGCCACGCAGGACAGTCACGCGGAGGATCGCGCCGACCAGGCAGACCGCGGAAACGACCGCGGCGGTCGCACGGACCGCGCGGACGACCACGATGACGACGAGGCGATGGACCACATTGCCGCCGTCGCCGCCGCGGCGACCGCGGAGGCGCGGGACAAGGACCCGGACGAGCCGTCCGACGATCGGTACGTGTCGGCGTCGGCGCGTCGTCGTCGCCGCCGCCGTGTCGTGAAGCGCGCCCGTCGCCATGTCGAGGCCGGGAACTCCGGCGCGGAGAAGCTCGGCGAGCGCGGCGACGGCGATTCCCGCCGCGGCCGCCGCGCCTACGAGGAGGCCCTCGCCGAGTTCGAGGCGTCCCCGCGCCGCAAGCGACCGACCCGCGGCCGGTCCGCGAGCGACATCGCCCCGAAGCCGGAGGACTTCGGCGTCGATCCGGCGACGGTCCGCGTGTGGGCCGAGGCCGCCGAGGTCGCGTCGGAATCGGCCGGCCCGGCTGCCTCCGAGAATGGCGCGCCCGCCTCCTCCGACGTGGGCGACTCGGCCCGGGAGGCGTCCGCTCAGGGCTCCGCCGCGGCGGCCACCGGCTCCGCGGGCGGCGATTCCGACGCGGGTGAGGCCCCGCGCCGCCGTGGCCGCCGCCGTGTGGTCCGCCGGACGTCCGGCAACCGCGTCGGTGGCCGCACCGACGGCGCGAAGGACGGCGCAAAGAACGGCGCGAAAGATGGCGCAAAGACCGGAGCTACGGACAGCGCAAAGGCCGGTGGGCCCGAGCGGGACCGTCCGGCCTCGACGCGGTCCGCGCCGAAGAAGCCGGCGGACGGCTCCAGCTCCTCCTCTGGCCGACGTGGCCGCCGCCGCGCCGGACGGCGGGCCACGCGCAGGCGCGTGAACTAGCCGGCTGGGGAGGGCGTCGTCACGCACCACGATGCGTGGCGGCGCCCTCCCGTCGTGTCGGCTCCGCCGAGCCTCGCCCCATCCAGCGCGGCTCACGGCGCCCCATGCGGCACCGTCAGTCACACGCGTTTCGCCTGGAGTGTTGCGGGAGGGCCCATCCGGCGGGTAGGGCGGCGGTGGTTTGTCTTTCGGGGAGTCGATTGGCTAGTCTTGGACAGTCGCTGTTCACGGGTGGGCATCCGGCGCGGCTCCATGCGCCCGGGGTGCCGGGGAGCCGACGGGGAGCGGGAAACCGAAATCCCGGGCCACGCCCAGTGAACGCAATGCAACTGTCCAGGCGGGCCGCCGGTTCCGGCGGCCCTGTGAGTAGATAAAGGGGTAACCCTCCTATGTACGCGATCGTCAAGACCGGCGGCAAGCAGTACAAGGTTGCCGAAGGTGACCTCGTCAAGGTCGAGAAGATCGAGGGTGAGTCCGGGGATTCCGTGGCTCTCACCCCCGTTCTGCTCGTCGACGGCGGCGACATCACCTCCGGTGATGCGCTTGCCGACGCCACCGTCACCGCCGAGATCGTCGAGCAGACCAAGGGCCCGAAGATCCGCGGCATGCACTACAAGAACAAGACCGGCTACAAGCGCCGCTTCGGCCACCGCCAGTCCCTGACCGTCCTGAAGATCACCGGCCTGGGCAAGTAACCCGGCCACCGACCCCACTCCGAGGAGGGAAATCACATGGCACACAAGAAGGGTGCTTCTAGCTCCAGCAACGGCCGTGACTCCGAGTCCAAGCGCCTCGGCGTCAAGCGCTTCGGCGGCCAGCAGGTCAAGGCCGGCGAGATCCTCGTGCGTCAGCGCGGCACCTCGTTCCACCCGGGCGAGAACGTCGGCCGCGGCGGCGACGACACGCTCTTCGCCCTGAAGTCCGGCGCCGTCCAGTTCGGCGTCAAGCGCAACAAGCGCACCGTCTCCATCGTGGAGAACGCCGAGGCGTAGGAGCCCCTCGCTCCGCCTCGAGGGGCCCCGGTTCCGGCATCACGCCGGGCCGGGGCCCCGCGCGTGTGGGACCGGAGTGGGGGGAGAGGAGAGGACGCCCGCCGCACCCGCGCCCGCCGCGCCCCGCTACGCCTTCGCCGCCAGCGCGAACGGCACCACCGCCCGCCCCGTCGCCTCGTGCAGCCGCGCGCCCGCGACGGTGACGGACCAGCCGGTGCCGATCTCGTCGGCCACAAGCAGGAGGGGGCCGTCGTCAAGCCCCTCCGCCCGCGCCGCGATGCCGTCGAGCGATGTCCAGTCCCACAGCTCCAGCAGCCGCGCGACGCGGTACGGCGAGTTCTGCGCCTCCACGGGCCCGGCACCGGGCCGCACCGGCACGTGCCCGAGGTCCGCCATCCGCCCGATGCCGGCGACGGCCGCGCCGTACGCGCGGGTCATCGCGTCGCGATCCGGGCTCTCCGGGGAGCCGAGCGTGACGACGCCCACCGGCCGCTCCTCCCAGTCCCACGCCGCGAGGACCTCGACGATGAGCCGCAGCCACCGGTCCTGCCGCCAGTCGCGGCCCGGCTGCGGCCGCCACGACGCGTCGCGCAGCAGCTCGACGAGCGCCGGTCCGCGGGCGATGTCGTTGAGCCGGCCCAGCGCCCGGCCCTCCCGCAGGCCGCCGATGCCGCCGCGCTTGCCCTTGAGGTCCACGCCCAGCCGGTCCATGCCGGTGGGCCACTGCCTGCGCGGATCGAGGGGCACTCCGGGGACTGCCATCCGCTCGCCGACGGCGCGCGCCATGCCCGCGTCGATGTCCAGCGGCATCCGCGTCCCCGTGCAGTTGTCGCAGCGCCCGCACGCGGTCCGGGCCGTGGGGTCGTTGAGCTGGCGCCGGAGGAAGAGCATGCGGCACGCGTCCGGACCGGCGCCGGCCAGCCGCTCGTAGGCCTCCATCGCGTCCTGTTCGGCCCTCCGCGCCGCCGCGAGCCCCTCGTACCGCGTTGCGTCGTACTCCCACGGTGTGCCGGTGCCGATCCACCCGCCGCGCACGCGCTGCACCGCCCCGTCGACGTCGAGGACCTTCAGCGCCTGGTCGATCCGCGCCCGCGGCAGGTCGACGACGGCCTCCAGCCGCGCCGTCGACACCGGCGAGCCGTCCGCCGACGCCTCCTCGACCGCGGCGATGAGCTGCCGCACGACGGGCTCCGGCGGGAACGACACGGAAGCGAACCACTCCCAGATCTCGCGGTCCTCGGCGCCCGGCAGCAGGATGACGTCGGCGCGGTCGGTGCCGCGCCCGGCGCGGCCGATCTGCTGGTAGTACGCGATGGGTGACGACGGCGCGCCGACATGCACGACGAACCCCAGGTCCGGCTTGTCGAAGCCCATGCCCAGCGCCGACGTCGCCACCAGCGCCGTGACTTCGTTGCGCAGCAGCGCACGCTCGAGCCGTTCGCGCTCGTCCGCGTCGGTGCGCCCGGTGTACGCCGCGACCTCGTACCCCGCCGCCCGCAGCGCGTTCGCCAGGTCTTCCGCCGCCGACACCGTGAGGCAGTAGATGATGCCGGACCCGCGCAGCCCGCCGAGGTGCGTCGCGAGCCAGGCGGGCCGGTCGCGCGAGTCGTCGAGCGTGACGACGCTGAGATGGAGCGATTCACGGTCCAGCCCGCCGCGCAGCACCCCGGCGCAGGGGCCCAGCTGGGCGCGTACGTCCTCGACGACGCGATCGTTCGCCGTCGCCGTCGTCGCGAGCACCGGGGTGTCCTCCGGCAGGCCGGCCAGCAGATCGCGGATGCGGCGGTAGTCCGGCCGGAAGTCGTGGCCCCAGTCCGAGATGCAGTGCGCCTCGTCGACGACGACCATCGCCGCCTCCTGCGCCAGCCGCGGCAGCATCCCGTCCCGGAATTGCGGGTTGTTGAGGCGTTCCGGGCTGACCAGGAGCACGTCGACCTCGCCGCGGGCGACGCGGGCGGTGATCTCGTCCCACTCCGTCATGTTGGAGGAGTTCACGGTCTCCGCGACGATGCCGGCGCGCCTGGCGGCCTCCACCTGGTTGCGCATCAGCGCCAGCAGCGGGGAGATGATTACCGCCGCGCCGAGGCCCCGGCGGCGCAGCAGCTTCGCGGAGATGAAGTACACCGCCGACTTGCCCCAGCCCGTGCGCTGGACGACGAGCATCCGCTCGCACCGGTTGACCAGGCCGTCGATGGCACGCCACTGGTCGTCGCGCAGGCACGCGGAGGGACCGGCGAGGCCGTGCAGCAGCTCGTCGGCCTCCTCCCGCGTCGCGTCGCCGGGGAGATCTCCGGCACGGTCGCCGGGGGATTCGCCGAAGCCGTGGTCAAGGTGCCGTGCGCTCATGGCCCCATGACAGCACACGACCCGACATCGCGACGCGGCGGCGGACGAGTGGCCGCCCGGGGCGTCGGCACGCACGGCGTCGGCGACCTGCGTGCCCCTCCGGGCGCCCAGTGCACCCCAGCACCCCCGCACACCCGCGCGCCGCCGCCGTTTCCCGGACCGGCCGCGACGTGGAACAATGGTCGGACCGCCCGGCGCATGCCATCGACGCACGCCACCCAGCCGACCCCAGGAGGAACCGCGCCATGTCCCGCTTCATCGACCGAGTCGTCCTGCACCTGCAGGCCGGCGACGGCGGCCACGGCTGCAACTCCATCCTGCGCGAGAAGTTCAAGCCGCTCGGCGGCCCCGACGGCGGCAACGGCGGGCACGGCGGCGACGTCATCCTGCAGGTCGATCCGCAGGTGCACACGCTGCTGGACTTCCACTTCCACCCGCACGTCAAGGCGGGCAAGGGCCAGCCCGGCGCCGGCGACCACCGCAACGGCGCGCGCGGCGACGACCTGGTGCTCGGGGTGCCGGAGGGCACCGTCGTCATGACGCCCGAGGGCGAGGTCCTCGCCGACATGACCGGCGCGGGCACCCGCTTCACCGCCGCCGAGGGCGGCTACGGCGGCCTGGGCAACGCCGCGCTGGCGAACCACAACCGCCGCGCGCCCGGCTTCGCGCTGCTCGGCGAACCGGGGGAGGAGCGGGACCTCATCCTGGAGCTGAAGTCCATGGCCGACGTCGGCCTCGTGGGCTTCCCGTCGGCCGGTAAGTCGTCGCTGGTCAGCGCCATGAGCGCGGCGCGGCCGAAGATCGGCGACTACCCGTTCACGACGCTGCAGCCGAATCTCGGCGTCGTCCAGGTCGGCCACGACTCGTTCACCATCGCCGATGTGCCGGGCCTCATCCCCGGCGCCTCCGAGGGCCGCGGCCTGGGCCTGGATTTCCTGCGCCACGTCGAGCGCTGCGCCGTCCTGGCGCACGTCGTCGACTGCGCCGCCTTCGAGTCCGAGCGCGACCCCGTGTCCGACATCCGCGCGCTGGAGAACGAGCTGTCGAACTACCAGTCGGCGCTCGACTCCGACGTCGGGCTCGGCGATCTCATGGATCGCTCGCGCGTCATCGTGCTGAACAAGATCGACGTGCCCGACGGCCGCGACATGGCGCAGATGATGCGCGCCGAGCTGGAGCAGTTCGGCTGGCCGATCTACGAGATCTCCGCCGTCTCCCGCGAGGGTCTCGATCCGCTGCGATTCGGCCTGTTCGAGCTGGTCAGGCAGTACCGCACGGCGCATCCGCCGAAGGGGGAGAAGGCCGGCGCGGTGCTGCGCCCGGCGGGCGTCGACGGCTCCGGCTCCGGCCCGCGCGGCCGCGGCCGGGGCGGCCGCCGCGGCGGCGAGGGCGTCGACTTCGTCATCGAGCGCGACCCCGAGGTCGAGGACGGCTTCCTGGTCATCGGCCGCAAGCCCGAGCGCTGGATCCACCAGACCGACTTCGAGAACGACGAGGCCGTCGGCTACCTGGGCGACCGCCTCGCGCGCCTCGGCGTCGAGGAGGCGCTGGCGAAGGCCGGCGCGGTCGAGGGCTCGACCGTGTCCATCGGCGCGATCTCATTCGAGTGGCAGCCGATGACCGCCGCCGGCAGGGACGAGAAGATCGCGACGAGCCGCGGCACCGACCGCCGCCTCGAGCGCACCGGCCGCAGCACGTCCGAGGAGCGCAAGCGCGCGTCGCAGGCCCGCCGTGGCCTCATCGACGAGTACGAGCTTGAGGGCGAGGAGGCCACCCGGGAGCGCTGGCAGTGACGGAGCGGGACGACCGCGCCACCGATCGTGGCGTTGCTCACATCGGCGTGGCGGAAACTGGCGATGCCGCCGGGATTTCGTTATCGACGTACGTGGGCCCGCGGGGGAGCGGGGCCGCCGCGCACGTCGTCATCACGGAGGGTGCGGGCGTGCCCGACGGAGCCGCGAGCGTCGCGAAAGACGGCGTCGTGCGTGACGACGCCGATCCCGGCGGCGCAGCGGGCGGGCCGGGAAACGCGGGGGATCGACTGCACGACGAGACCACCAGGGAACGGATGCTCATCGAGACCACGATGACCGAGGACACCACGATCACCGGCGGCGCGGCGGACGACCGCGCGACCGCCGGGCGAATGACCGCCGCCGACGACGCGACCGCTGCGCAGG
>JAEWGK010000195.1 GCA_023388385.1 Actinomycetes bacterium
GGATGCGCTCGCGCATGGCGCCGACGAAGCGGGCAGCGCCGCCGCCCAGGTCGTAGACGCCGGTGACCTCGCGGGTCGCGATGCCGGCGATCTTGGTGACGACGACGTCCTCAATGACCGTGCGGCCTTCGTCGGTGATGAGATCGGACTTCGCCGGAGCCTTCTCGGCGACCTTGTCGACGGCGGTCGAGGTGTTCTTGGCGGCGTTCTTGGTGTCGGCCATCGGGGATGCTCCTTTGCATGATGGTTCGAGTGGCAGTCGCGGCGGGTTGCCGCGACCCTGCGCTCCATCATCCGCCCGGGTTAACGTCATTTCCAGTCCCGGGGGGATTCTTTACCATCATGTGACCCTATCGTGGCACTGGTTGATTAACGGGACAAACCTATAGCGGGCGTGGGTGCCCGCCCGATGGCCGATTGGCGGCCGGCAGGTGTCCGCGGCCCGTGGAAAAGTCCCCGTGGAAGGGGATTTGCCCGGTCGCGGGGCTGCGTGGTTAAATAACCGGCGTTGCTTTGACACGGCTCATCGACGCATGTCCGGCCAGGCCCCACGGGAACCGGCGGACGCGTGCAGGTGCGCCGCTGGCGGAGCGAGCATGAATCCGACATCGAAACCCTCCACGCCGAAGTGGGAAGGGGATTTCGGCACGGTTTTTACGTGGCCGGGCGTGCGACACGCCCGGACGCGGGTACCGGAGGCGCGGGTCATGGCAAAAGAACAGCGGCAGCAGGACGATGAGCCCGCCACCCCACGGGGGAGGGCCTCTCGCCCGGGCGAGTCGACGCCGGTGTCCGGCCCCCGCGGGTCGCGACGGCGCGTCCTCTCGGATGTCACGGCTGTTCACGCGCCGTGGCCTTCGACGACGTACCGCACGACACCAGATGAAGACAGCCCCCTCGACGTTGGCGCTGGAGCCATGACCGGCGAAGCCGGCGCCACAGTCGAATAGGGAAGAGGAACCGCCCCGCGGGGCGCGACCGAGGAGAGGACAAGCGTGGCGGGACAGAAGATCCGCATCAGGCTGAAGGCCTACGACCACGAGGCGATCGACGCGTCTGCGCGCAAGATCGTCGAGACGGTCACCCGCACGGGTGCCCGCATCGTGGGCCCGGTGCCGTTGCCCACCGAGAAGAACGTGTACTGCGTCATCCGCTCGCCGCACAAGTACAAGGACTCGCGCGAGCACTTCGAGATGCGTACGCACAAGCGCCTGATCGACATTCTCGACCCGACGCCGAAGACGGTCGACGCGCTCATGCGCATCGACCTCCCGGCCAGCGTCGACGTCAACATTCAGTGAGCCCGGATACGGCAGCGGAGACTAGATACATGAGTGAAAACGAGATCAAGGGCATCCTGGGCACGAAGCTCGGCATGACCCAGGTCTTCGACGAGGAGAACCGGGTCGTCCCGGTGACCGTCGTGGAGGCCGGGCCCTGCGTCGTGACCCAGGTGCGCACGAAGGAGAAGGACGGCTACGACGCCGTTCAGATCGCCTACGGCGAGATCGACCCCCGCAAGGTGAACAAGCCGCAGGCTGGCCACTTCAAGAAGGCCGGCGTCACCCCGCGCCGCCACGTGGTGGAGATCCGCACCCCGGACGCCTCCTCCTACGAGGTCGGCCAGACGGTCGGCGTGGACATCTTCGGTGACATCGAGTACGTCGACGTCACCGGCACGACCAAGGGCAAGGGCTTCGCCGGCGCCATGAAGCGCCACGGCTTCGCCGGCCAGGGCGCCTCCCACGGCAACCAGGCCGCCCACCGCCGCGTCGGCGGCATCGGCGCCTGCGCGACCCCCGCCCGCGTCTTCCGCGGCACGCGCATGGCCGGCCGCATGGGCAACGACCGGGTCACGACCCAGAACCTGAAGATCCAGAAGATCGACGCCGACTCCAACCTGCTGCTCATCAAGGGCGCGGTCCCGGGCGTCCGCGGCGGCCTCCTGGTCGTCAAGACCGCTGTGAAGGGTGGTGCTCACGCATGACGAACCTCAAGCTCGACGTGCACGTCGCCGACGGCGGCGTGAACGGCACGGTGGACCTGCCCGCCGAGGTGTTCGACGCCGAGGTGTCGAAGGCCCTGCTGCACCAGGTCGTCGTGGCCCAGCTGGCCGCGGCCCGCCAGGGCACGCACAAGACGAAGACCCGCGGCGAGGTCCGTGGCGGCGGCCGCAAGCCGTGGCGCCAGAAGGGCACCGGCCGCGCCCGCCAGGGCTCGACCCGCGCCCCGCACTGGACCGGCGGCGGCATCGTCCACGGCCGCGTCCCGCGCGACTACTCGCAGCGCACCCCGAAGAAGATGAAGGCCGCCGCCCTCCGCGGCGCCCTGTCCGACCGCGCCCGCCACGACCGCATCCACGTGGTCGAGGAGCTGGTTGTCGGCCAGACCCCGTCGACGAAGTCGGCCCGCGCCTTCATCGAGCGCCTGACCACCCGCCGCAACGTGCTGGTCGTTCTCCCGCGCGAGGACGTCGCCGCCTGGAAGTCGGTCAACAACCTGCCGAACGTCCAGGCCCTGGCCGAGGACCAGCTCAACACCTACGACGTGCTGAAGTCCGACGACGTCGTGTTCGCCGTCCAGGCGCTCAACGCGTTCGTCCAGCGGGCCGCCGGCGCCGCCGAGGAGGAGAAGTAATGGCCACCATCGCCGATCCCCGGGACATCATCCTCGCCCCGGTCGTGTCGGAGAAGTCCTACGGGCAGATGGAGCAGAACGTGTACACGTTCCTCGTCCGTCCCGACGCGAACAAGACCCAGATCAAGATCGCGGTCCAGGAGATCTTCGGTGTGAAGGTCGCCGGCGTCAACACCGTCAACCGCCAGGGCAAGCGCAAGCGCACCCGCACCGGTTACGGTCAGCGCAAGGCCACCAAGCGCGCCTACGTGACTCTCGCGGCCGGCAGCGATCCCATCGACATCTTCGGCGGTTCGGCCGCCTAGGGGCGAGCCGACGAGGAAGTTAAGGAAGCACAAGTATGGCTATTCGCAAGTACAAGCCGACTACGCCGGGCCGCCGCCAGAGCTCCGTCTCCGAGTTCAGCGAGATCACTCGCTCCACCCCGGAGAAGTCTCTGCTGCGCCCGCTGTCGAAGACCGGTGGCCGCAACGTCCACGGCCACATCACCACGCGCCACAAGGGTGGCGGCCACAAGCGCCAGTACCGCGTCATCGACTTCCGTCGCAATGACAAGGACGGCGTGCCCGCTAAGGTCGCGCACATCGAGTACGACCCGAACCGCACCGCGAACATCGCGCTGCTGCACTACGCGGACGGCGAGAAGCGCTACATCATCGCGCCGAAGAACCTGAAGCAGGGCACCATCGTCGAGGCCGGCCCGAACGCCGACATCAAGGTCGGCAACAACCTGCCGCTGCGCAACATCCCGACCGGTACGACGATCCACGCGGTCGAGCTCAAGCCGGGCAAGGGCGCCCAGCTGGCCCGCTCCGCCGGCGCGTCCATCCAGCTGCTGGGCAAGGAGGGCAAGTACGCCATCCTGCGCATGCCGTCCACCGAGATCCGCCGCGTTGACCAGCGCTGCCGCGCCACGGTCGGCGAGGTCGGCAACCAGGACCAGATCAACGTCCGCTGGGGCAAGGCCGGCCGCATGCGCTGGAAGGGCTGGCGCCCGACCGTCCGAGGCGTCGTCATGAACCCGGTCGACCACCCGCACGGCGGTGGCGAGGGCAAGACCTCGGGCGGCCGCCACCCGGTCTCCCCGTGGGGCACCCCCGAGGGCCGCACCCGCAAGCCCAACCGTCCGTCGGACCGCCTGATCGTCCGGCGCCGCCGCACCAACAAGTCCAAGAAGCGCTAAGGAGGTAACAGAGAATGCCACGCAGCCTGAAGAAGGGCCCGTTCGTCGATGAGCACCTCCTTGCGAAGGTGGATGCTCAGAACGAGAAGGGCACCAAGCAGGTCATCAAGACCTGGTCCCGCCGTTCCACGATTCTCCCCGACTTCATCGGCCACACCTTCGCCGTCCACGACGGCCGCAAGCACGTGCCGGTGTTCGTCGACGACTCGATGGTCGGTCACAAGCTGGGCGAGTTCGCCCCGACCAAGACCTTCAAGGGTCACATCAAGGACGACAAGAAGGGACGTCGATAAGCCATGAGCGAGACCGTCACCTCCGCCCGCGCGACCGCGCGCTTCGTCCGGGTCACCCCGATGAAGGCCCGTCGCGTGCTGGACACCATCCGCGGCCTGCCGGTTTCCCGCGCCCTGGCCGAGCTCGAGTACGCCCCGCAGAGCGCCTCCGAGCCGATCGCCAAGGTCGTGGCCTCCGCCGCGGCCAACGCCGAGAACAACTTCGGCCTGGATCGCCGCAGCCTCGTCGTGTCCGAGTGCTGGGCCGACGAGGGCCCGACCATGAAGCGGTTCCGGCCCCGTGCGCAGGGCCGTGCCTTCCACGTCCGCAAGCGCACGAGCCACATCACCGTGGTCGTCGAGAGCCAGAAGGGAAGTGCTCAGTAGTGGGCCAGAAAATCCACCCCCACGGCCTCCGGCTGGGAATCTCGTCTGACTGGCGCTCCCGCTGGTACGCCGACAAGCAGTACGCCGACTACCTCGCCGAGGACATCAAGATCCGCGATCTGCTGTCCACCGGCCTGGAGCGCGCCGGCATCTCCAACGTCGTCATCGAGCGCACCCGCGATCGCGTCTCCGTGAACATTCACACGGCGCGCCCGGGCATCGTGATCGGCAAGCGCGGCTCCGAGGCCGACCGCATCCGCGGCAAGCTGGAGAAGCTGACCGGCAAGCAGGTCCAGCTGAACATCCTCGAGGTCAAGAACATCGACGCCGACGCCAAGCTCGTCGCGCAGTCGATCGCCGAGCAGCTGACCAACCGCGTCGCGTTCCGCCGCGCCATGCGGAAGGCCATCCAGTCCGCGATGCGCCAGCCGCAGGTCAAGGGCATCAAGGTCGTCTGCTCCGGCCGCCTCGGCGGCGCGGAGATGGGCCGCACCGAGCGCTACCACGAGGGTCGCGTGCCGCTGCACACGCTGCGCGCCGAGATCGACTACGGCACCCACGAGGCCCACACCACCTTCGGGCGCATCGGCGTCAAGGTGTGGATCTACAAGGGCGACGTCATCGGCGGTCGCCGCGAGTCCGAGATGAACGCCGGCCGCGACCGCAACCGCGGTGGCCGCCGCGAGCGGCCGCGCCGCGGCGGCAACCGCCGCCAGCGGGCGTCCGAGAAGAAGGAGGGCTAGTCACATGCTCATCCCGAAGCGCGTCAAGTACCGGCGCCAGCACCGCCCGCACCGTTCGGGTGTTTCCAAGGGCGGCAACCGCGTGACGTTCGGCGACTACGGCCTGCAGGCCCTGGAGCCGGCGTACATCACGAACCGCCAGATCGAGGCCGGCCGTATCGCCATCAACCGCCACGTCAAGCGAGGCGGCAAGGTGTGGATCCAGGTCTTCCCGGATCGTCCGCTGACCCAGAAGCCGCTCGGCGTCCGCATGGGCTCCGGCAAGGGCCCGGTCGAGAAGTGGATCGCCAACGTCAAGCCGGGCCGCATCATCTTCGAGATGTCCTACCCGGACGAGAAGACCGCGTTCGAGGCGCTCCAGCGCGCCGGCGCCAAGCTGCCCTGCAAGACCCGCATCGTGCGGAAGGAGGATCAGTACTGATGTCGAACGGCATTCCCGCGCACGAGCTCCGCTCGCTTGCCGACGAGGACCTCGTCGCCAAGCTCAAGGAGTCCAAGGAGGAGCTGTTCAACCTCCGCTTCCAGATGGCCACCGGCCAGCTGACCAACAACCGCCGTCTCCGCGTCGTCCGCAAGGACATCGCCCGCATCTACACCGTGATGCGCGAGCGCGAGCTCGGCCTGTCCGCGGCCCCCGAGGGCGGTGACGCCGCATGAGCGAGGAGAACATGAACACCACCGAGTCCGGCGCCCGCAAGGTTCGCACCGGTTACGTCGTGTCCGACAAGATGCAGAAGACCATCGTCGTCGAGCTCGAGGACCGCAAGCAGCACGCCCTTTACGGCAAGATCATGCGCACCAACTCCAAGGTGAAGGCGCACGACGAGGACGAGATCGCCGGCGTCGGCGACCGAGTCCGCATCGAGGAGTGCCGTCCGCTTTCGAAGGACAAGCACTTCCGTCTCGTCGAGATCGTGGAGAAGGCCCGCTAGGACCCCTCCGCGCTACGGCGTGATTTGTCGGCCCCCGGCCCGTACATCGAGTGCGGTGCCGGGGGCCGTTCACGTGTCTCAACCACGGGCATCAGACCAGCTCCTCCAGAGCGTCGAGCAGGCCGCCGCGCCACCAGGCGAGATCGTGGCCGCCGTCGGAGACGTCGACGCGGGCGTCGACGCCCCGGCCCGCCAGGACGGCCCCGGCGACGTGGGCCCGGGGAAGCATGAGGCCCTCGCGGCATCCAACCTGAATGCGGACCCGTGCCGGACGGTCCGGCAGGGGCAGCCGCGCGGCCTCGGCGGTGATCCAGTCGACGGGGCGGGTGCTCAGGTCGACGGGGGCCGAACGTCCGTCCGGCGTCCACCACATGGAGGGCGACTGGGCGATGACGGCGCCGTAGCCACCCTCGCCCGTGACGGCGGCGCGCAGCGCGGTAAGGCCGCCGAGGCTCTGGCCGGCGAGGATGCGCCCGCCGCGGCCGGCGAGCAGGATACCGCGAGAAGCGGCGACGGACTCCGCCCACGCCGTGGCCCGTCCCGCCACCGAGGCGAGGAAAGCATCGTTGGCGCCGAGGGAGGCGACGCGCGCATGCCGCGGCCGGGGTTGGCGACGCCGAGGACGGCGACGGGTGGCATCCGCCCGGCGGATACCGCGGCCTCGAGTGCCCGCGGCAGGCTCATGCGGCCGAACCAGTCCTCCGCGTCGAACAGGACGAGCAGTGGGACGAGGTCGGAGACGTCGTCGGCCGCGGGCAGATACAGCACGCAGTCGCGCAGTGGTCGACCGGCGGGGCCTGCGTCGAGCGGCAGGCGCTCGTCGACGACCATGCCGCGCAGGACCGCCGGGACCCCGGGCGACTCCCATTCCGGCTGGGGCGGGGAGAGCGGGCCTCGGACGACGGAGAGCCCCTGACCGCCGTCGTCGCGCACGACCGGAGGCAGGGGGTTGAGCGGATCCAGCAGGGTCGGCGCGGGGCCGGTGCGGGGCCCGCGCTGCACCCTGGTTCCGCGGCCGACGGTGAAGCCGTAGGAGGCGCGCAGGGTCGGGGAGAGATCCAGAGTGCGAACGTGCAACGGCGTGCCGGGCACGTGCGCCATCACACCGTCGGCATGGCGATCCTTGTCCGTGACCCGGTTGACGTGGAGGTGTACCGGTGCGGCCGGATCCGCCCCGGCGGGAGCGCGCCACAGGAACGTCGCCCGGGTGCCGTCGGGCGCCCACATCGGCCCGCCGGCCGCCCGCGCCGAGGCGAGGATCGAGGCGATGGCGCGGTCGCTGGCGCCGGCCCATTCCGTCGCAATGCGGTGCTCGTCGAGCGTCCGCATGCCGTCGGCGCGGCGGGTCGTCGTCATGTGCCTCTCCTCTTTTTGTTTCTCCCGGCATCGTGTCCGCTCGGGCGTGATGCATGTCCGATTGCCTGGAGTGAATTCCCGGATTCTGCTATATAGATCAAGAACAAGGCAAGCCTAAGGAAAGTGCGGCGATCTGTCACGGACGATGCCGCGCGGAAGGAAGATGAAGATGGGGTTCCGGGGAGCGGCGAAGGCGGCTGCGGCCGTCGCGATGGTGGGGGCGCTGGCGCTCGGCGGCTGCAGCAGGGGCGACGGCGGGCACGCGGACGCGGGTTCCGCGGGCGCGGGGGACGAGCGCATCGCCGCGGTCGGCCTCGGCGACGCGGACACCCTGCTGGCCCTGGGCAAGCACCCGGTCCTCATCGCCCCGTGGGGCGCCGAGGGCGACGGCGACGGCTCGGGCGTGGGCCCGTGGGCGAAGCCCCTGCTCGGCGACGAACACCCGGCGCTGGTGTACGGCACCGCCACCGGGTTCACCGCGGAGGCCCTCGAAGCCATCGCCGCGGCTGACCCGACGCAGATCATCGCGGTCAACACCGCGGTCGACGACCAGGCGAAGGCGTCGCTGAACGACATCGCGCCGACGACGGTGAAGCCCGACGGTGCCGTCGACTGGCAGATCCCGTGGCGGGACCAGGTGACCGCCATCGCCGGAGCGGTCGGCGAGAAGGAGAGGGGCGACGAGCTCATCGCCGAGACGGAGGACGCGTTCAAGTCCTTCCGTGACGGCCACGGCGACCTGCAGGGCGACACGGCCGCCATCGTCATGCCCTACGACGGCAAGATCGGCGTCTACACCTCCGGCGACGGACGCGGCCAGTTCGTCGAGAGCCTCGGCTTCACCATCCCGGAGTCCGTCGAGGGCACGGATCCGGAGACGTTCTACCGTGATATCGCGCCGGAGGAGTATGGCGTGCTGAACGACGTCGACCACCTCTTCGTCCTCGACTACCAGGGCGCCGTCGACGCGCTGAAGGACGACGCGACGTTCATGAACCTGGACGTGGTGAAGGACGGCCGGGTGCGGTTCCTCTCCGAGGACGTCGGCAACGCGATGAGCATGCCGAACCCAGTGACCATCCCGTGGGTCATCGATCAGATCGAGAAGCAGCTGTGACGGTCGGCCGCTGCGCGGCCACGCTCGCGGCGGCCCTCGTCCTCGCCGCGCTCATGGCGGCGTCGGTGTTGCTCGGCGCCAAGGCCATCTCGCCGGGAGACGTTGCCTCCGCCCTGATCGCGGGGCCGAGGTCCGCGGCCTCGCTGGCCGCCGACGGGGGAGTCTCCGCGCCCCATGTCGTGTGGAATCTGCGCGTGCCCCGGACCCTCCTGGCCGCGGCCGTCGGCGCGTCGCTGGCCGCCGCCGGCGCCGTCGCGCAGTCGTGGACCGGCAACCGCCTGGCGGACCCCGGCATCATCGGCGTCGGCGCGGGCGCAGGTTTCGCCGTCGCCGCCGGCATCGTGGCGGGGCTCGGGGCGACGCAGGGCTCCCGGGCCGCCCTCGGGCTGGCCGGGGCGGCGGCCGCCGCCGCGGTCGTCGTGCTGATCTCCCGCCGGACCCGGGATCCGCTGACCTTCGTTCTGGTCGGCGTGGGGCTCACGTTTGCGCTGCAGGCGGCGACGAACCTGCTGTCGCTGCACGCGAGCTCGGCCCTGCAGGGCATGAGGACGTGGACCGTCGGGTCGACCATCGGCCGCGGCATGCCCGAAGCGGCGCTGGCCGGCGCAGGTCTGGCGGTGGGCCTGGCACTCGCCGCCGCCGCGGCGCGCCCGCTCGACCTGCTGGAGATGGGGGAGGACTCCGCCCGCTCCCTCGGCGTCTCGCCCCGGTCCGCGCGGGGGCTCGGCGCCGCCGCCGTCGTCGTCCTCGGCGGGACGGCCACCGCCGCGGCCGGCTTCGTCGCGTTCGTCGGGCTCGCCGCACCCCACATGGTCCGGTCATTCACCGGCCCGGCGCTGACGCGGGCGCTGCCCGCGGCCGCGTGTGCG
>JAEWGK010000203.1 GCA_023388385.1 Actinomycetes bacterium
TCCCTGGACGGCGAGGCGTTCGCCAAGCTCGCCGCCCTCGCCGCGGACTCCGCCAAGTAGCCGCGCGGTGCCGTCGTGACGCACCTGACGCGTGACGACGGCGCGCCGCGGGCGACCCGCTCCCGCACCGCACGCCCCCGCCGGACTTGGCGGGGGCATTGCCGTGCACGCCGCCCCCGACTCCCACGCTCCCGCGCCCGCGGATGCCCGATCGTGCCCGTACGGGCGGACGGGGCGCGCGAAACGCCGGGGGCGGGCGTAGCATCCGCGGCATGACCGATCACCGAACCATGCCGACCGCCGACGCCAGCGACGCCATCCTCCGCGACGACATCCGCCACCTCGGCCGGATCCTCGGCGAGGTGATCGCCGAGCAGGAGGGCCGGGAGGTCTTCGAGCTCGTCGAGAACGCGCGGCGCACGGCCTTCCGCCTGCACCGCGGGGAGGGGGAGGTCTCCGAGCTGTCGGGGCTCTTCCACGACATCGACCCCGCCGACGCCAACCCCGTCATCCGGGCGTTCACGCACTTCGCTCTCCTGGCCAACCTGGCCGAGGACCTGCACGAGGAGCGGCTCGTCGAGGCCGAGCTCGACGCCGGGGCCGCCCCGCGCGACTCCTCGCTCGCCGCGACCTGGCGCAAGCTCGACGAGGCGGGAGTCGCCCCGGACGCGGTCGCCGCGATGTCGCGGCGCGCACTCGTCGCCCCCGTGCTCACCGCGCATCCGACGGAGACGCGGCGACGCACGGTCTTCGACGTCCAGAAGCACATCGCCGCCGCAATGCGCGAGCGCCACCGCATCCAGGCGGAGACCGAGACCGCCCGCACCGCCGGGCGCCTGGCCGCGCTGGACCTAGAGATCCGCCGCCGGATCACGACGCTGTGGCAGACGGCGCTCATCCGCATGAACCGCCCGGGCATCCGCGACGAGGTCGAGGTCGGCCTGCGCTACTACCAGCTGTCCCTGCTGGAGGCTGTGCCAGCCCTGAACCGTGAGGTCGAGCGCCGGCTCGCCGAGCGCGGCGGCGGCGCCGAGATGGCGCCGATGGTGCGCATGGGCTCCTGGATCGGCGGCGACCACGACGGCAACCCGTTCGTCGACGCGGACACCGTCCGCTACGCCACCGACCGCGCGGCGGCGACCATCCTGCGCCACTACATCCGCCAGTGCCACGCCCTGGAGCGCGAGCTGAGCCTCTCCGACCGCCTGTCGAACGTCTCCGTCGACCTCATCGCGCTGGCCGCCCGCGGCCACAACGACGTGCCCAGCCGCGTCGACGAACCCTACCGCCGTGCGATGCACGGAATCCGCGGCCGCGTCGCCGCCACGGCCGTCCACCGGCTCGGCGAGGGCGTCGTCGAGGGCGACTGGACGGACCACGAGCCGTACGCGGACGCGCGCGAGATGCTCGCCGACCTGGACGTCGTCGAGGACTCGCTGCGCCGCAACCACGACGACATCCTTGCGGATCACCGCCTGGCCGACGTGCAGGCGGCCGTGCGCACCTTCGGCTTCCACCTGTACTCCCTGGACCTGCGCCAGAACTCCGACGTGCACGAGGAGGTGCTGACGGAGCTGTTCCGCCTGGCCGGCGTGACGGAGGACTACTCCCGCCTGCCGGAGGACCGGCGGGTGGAGATCCTCGTCCGCGAGCTCTCCTCCGCCCGCCCGCTCGTCCCCGCCGGCGCCCGGCTGTCGGAGGTCGCCGACCGCGAACTCGGCATCGTCCGCGCCGCGGCGGCCGCCGTCGACGCCTACGGCGCCGAGGTCGTGCCGCACTCCATCATCTCCATGTGCGGCTCCGTCTCCGACCTGCTGGAGCCGATGATCCTGCTCAAGGAGGCCGGGCTCATCACGGTCGGTGAGGACGGGCCGTCCGGCACCGTCGACGTCATCCCGTTGTTCGAGACGATCGAGGATCTGCAGGCCGGCGCCGGCATCCTCCGCGCCGCACTCGACGTGCCGGTGTACCGTTCCTACCTGGCGGCGCGCGGCGACGCGCAGGAGGTCATGCTGGGCTACTCCGACTCCAACAAGGACGGCGGCTACTTCGCCGCGAACTGGGCGCTGTACGACGCGGAGCTGCAGCTGACGGCCCTCGCGCGCGAGGCGGACATCCACCTGCGCCTGTTCCACGGCCGCGGCGGCACCGTCGGCCGCGGCGGCGGCCCGTCCTACGACGCGATCCTGGCGCAGCCGCACGGCGCCGTGCGCGGCGCGGTGCGCATCACCGAGCAGGGCGAGATCATCTCCGCCAAGTACGGTGCCCCCGACACCGCGACCCGAAACCTGGAGGCCCTGGTCTCCGCGACCATCGAGTCGTCGCTGCTGCAGGTCGAGGACCTCGAGGATCACGAGCGCGCCCACGCCGTCATGCGCGACATCGCGGAGCTGTCCCGCACCGCCTACGCCGCGCTGATGCACGAGGACCCGGGCTTCATCGACTTCTTCGAGTCCTCCACGCCCGTCGCCGAGATCGGCAACCTCAACATCGGCTCCCGCCCGACGTCGCGCAAGCAGACGACGTCCATCTCCGACCTGCGCGCCATCCCATGGGTGCTGTCCTGGTCGCAGCAGCGGTCGATGGTGCCGGGCTGGTTCGGCGTGGGCACGGCCCTTCGCGAGTGGATCGGCGGCGACGACTCCCGCCGGGAGGAGCTGCGCGAGCTCGCCCGCACGTGGCCGTTCCTCGAATCCGTCCTGTCCAACATGGCCCAGGTCATGTCGAAGGCAGACATGGACATCGCGGAGCAGTACGCCGGCCTGGTCGGGGACCGCGAGGTCGCCGACCGCATCTTCGGCCGCATCCGCGAGGAGTTCGAGCTGACGCGGGAGATGTTCCTGGAGATCTCCGGCCACGACGGTCTGCTCGGCGACAACCCGCTGCTGGCCCGTTCCGTCGACATGCGCTTCCCGTACCTCATGCCGCTCAACGTCATTCAGCTGGAGATGCTGCGCCGCTACCGCGCCGGCGACCGCCGCGACAAGGTCCACCGCGGAATCCAGCTGACCATGAACGGCCTGGCGACGGCCCTGCGCAACTCCGGCTAGGCCCGGGGCGGGCGCTGCACCATCGCGGGCCCGCCGTGCGGTATCGTGGCGGGGAGCAGCGGCCCCGCCCATCGGGGCCGCGCCCGGGCACGTCCCGGGACCGTGACCGAACAGACGACGACGCCGTGGAGGAAACGCCGCGTGGAACTCGCTCTCCAGATTATCCTGGTCATCACGTCCCTGCTGATGGCCATTTTCGTGCTGCTGCACAAGGGCAAGGGCGGCGGCCTGTCCAGTCTCTTCGGCGGCGGCATGCAGTCCAACCTGTCGGGCTCCACCGTCGTGGAGAAGAACCTGGACCGCATCACCATCGTCACGGCCATCCTGTGGATCGGATGCATCGTGCTCCTCGGCCTGTTCCAGGCCTTCGGCTGGTAGCCGGCTCCCGCGCGCCCGCCGCCGTCGCGACGCCCGATGCGGCCGGTGTGCCCGCGGGCATGCCCCGGGCCGGCGGCTAGTTCAGGCGGGACGCGGCGGCCTCGTCGACGAAGACGACGGTCTCGCGGCGGCCGCGGACGCCCGCCGCGGGCCACTCGGCCGGGTCGGCGGCGTCGGCGATCGCGCGGACGGCCTCCGCCTTCGCCTCGCCGGAGACCAGCAGCCACACCCGGTCGGCCCTGCGGACGGCCGGCATCGTCAGGGTGATGCGGGTCGGCGGCGGCTTCGGGCAGTCGCGGACCGGGGCGACCAGGGCGTCTTCCTCGGCCAGCGCCGGGGAGTGGGGGAACAGCGAGTTGATGTGGCCCTCGCCGCCCATGCCCATCAGGTGCAGGTCGAAGCCGTCCGGGGCCTGCTCCGCGACGACGGCGGCGTAGGCCCGGGCGACCCCGCCCGGATCGTCACCGAATGGGCCGTCGGAGGCCAGGATCGGGAACACGTGCGACTCGGGGACGGGAACTCGGGACAGCAGCGCCTCGTCGGCCTGCAGCTGGTTGCGCTCCGGATCGCCGGCGGGGACGAAGCGCTCGTCCCCGTAGAAGACCAGGACACGGCCCCAGTCGATGGCTCCGGAGTCGGCCGCGATGGCCTCTAGCAGGGCGATACCGGCGCCGCCACCGGTGATGACGACGCGCGCGAGGCCGTCGTCGCCCTGCGCGTCGGCGACGACGCGGCAGAAGCGCCCTCGGGCGGCTTCGACGAGCGCCGGGAGGTCGGCGTGGCGGGAGAACTCGGGGGAGTCGAAGAGGTCGAACTCTGGCATGGGGTTCCTTTCGGTCCTGTCGGTTCCGTCGGTGTCGCCGGCCGCGTCGGCCAGGGGCGGGCCTACGCCTCGGCCGGGCGGACGCGGCGGATGCGGGCGAGCCCGCGCAGCGCGCGGCCGTAGGCGACGTCGGGGTCGAGGTGGCGCAGTTCCTCGGTCAGGCAGTCGGCGGTCGGGCGGCGGGACAGCGCGACCTTGAACGGCGGGCGCTCACCGATGCGGACGACGGCGGTCATGGAACCCGTGACGCGCAGCTCCAGGTCGCCCGACTCGCGCTCCAGCAGGACGCGGCTGACGGGGGCCTTCGGCTCGTCGTCGGCATCCATCGGGATGAGCGGGCCGTCCTCCATGACGCGGGTGACGGTGACGCCGAGGCGATCGGCCAGCCACCCGGCCGCGATGTCGACGGACGGATCCTCGGCGGGACCCTCGATGGTCGCGGCGGTGACGGGGCCGTGGGGCGGCAGGTCCATCGCGGAGGCCAGAACGCCGCGCCACGATGTCAGGCGGGACCAGCACAGGTCCGTGTCGCCCGGGTTGTAGCCGGTGCGCCGGATGTTGACGGCGTCGGCGTCGGGGTCGATGAGCGAGTCGGTGATCCGGCGCTGCGCAATCTGGCCGACGGCTGTGGCAGCCGGGACCTGCGGGGGCTTGGACGGCCACCACGCGACGATCGGGGTGTCGGGCAGCAGCAGCGGGGTCACCAGGGCCTCCGGGTGCTCGCCGACCTCGCCGAAGACGTGCATGACGACGATCTCCGCCGCGCCGGCGTCGCCGCCCAGGTGAACCTCCGCGTCGAGGCGGGACTCGCCCCACGGTTCACCGGAGATGAGCACCAGGACGCGAGCGGGATGCTCGCGGGAGACCTCGTTGGCGATGCTGATGATGCGTGCCAGGTCGTCCTCTCGCTGCGCCAGGACGATGAGCGTCAGAACGCGGCCGGTGGCGGCGCCGCCGCCGTCCTCGCGGAGCGTGAGCAGCTCGCGGGCGATGTCGCGGGTGTCGGTGTCGGGCAGGTTCTTGATCATATGCCTGTGTCCTTCGTCCTCGTCACCTACGGCCGCCGCCACGCGCGGCCTTCGCGCTTCATCATGCGGTCGGCGGATTCCGGGCCCCAGGTGCCGGCCGCGTAGTCCTCGGGGCGGCCCTCGCGGGCCCAGTACTCGATGATGGGGTCGAGGATCCGCCAGGAGTGCTCGACCTCCTCGTTGGTGGGGAAGAGGCTCGCCTCGTCCAGCAGCGCGTCCAGGATGAGGCGCTCATAGGCCTCCGGCGACTCCTCCGTGAAGGACTCCTGGTAGGCGAAATCCATGTTGACGTCGCGGACCTCCATCGTGGAGCCGGGGACCTTGGAGCCGAAGCGCAGCAGCACGCCTTCATCCGGCTGGACACGGATGACCAGCGCGTTGGCGCCGAGCGCCGTCGTCATGTCGTCGGCGAACGGCAGGTGCGGGGCGGTCTTGAACACGAGGGCGATCTCGGTGACGCGGCGGCCGAGACGCTTGCCGGTGCGCAGGTAGAACGGCACGCCGGCCCAGCGGCGGGAGTTCACCTGGACGGTGCACGCCGCGTAGGTCTCGGTGCGAGACTCGGGGTCGAAGCCATCCTCCTCGCGGAGGCCCCGCACGTAGTGGGAACCCTGCCAGCCGGCGGCGTACTGGCCGCGGGCTGTGGTCTTCGCCAGCGGCAGCACCGGCTCGGCGGCGCGGAGCACCTTGATCTTCTCCGCCTGCAGGTCCTGCGGGGTGAAGGCGGTCGGCTCCTCCATGGCCACCAGCGCCAGCAGCTGGAGCAGGTGATTCTGGATGACGTCGCGGGCGGCGCCGATGCCGTCGTAGTAGCCGGCGCGGCCGCCGAGGCCGATGTCCTCGGCCATCGTGATCTGCACGTGATCGACGTAGTGGGCGTTCCACTGCGGCTCGAACAGCTGGTTGGCGAACCGCAGCGCCATGATGTTCTGGACCGTCTCCTTGCCCAGGTAGTGGTCGATGCGGAACACCGACGACTCGGGGAAGACGGAGTTGACCGTGCGGTTCAGCTCGCGGGCGGACTCGAGGTCGTGGCCGAAGGGCTTCTCGATGATCACGCGGCGCCAGCTCTCCTCGCCCGGGGTGGCCAGGCCCGCCCGATCGAGCTGGTTGCACACCGCGGCGAAGCCGCTCGGCGGGATGGACAGGTAGTAGGCCCAGTTTCCGGCGGTGCCGCGCGACGTGTCGAGCTCGCGGAGCTTTTCGGCCAGGGCGTCGAACCCGGCGTCGTCGTCGAACGTGCCGGTGACGAAGTGGATGCCCTCCGCGAGGCGGTTCCAGACGTGCTCGCGCCATTCGGTGCGCGCACCCGCCTCGACGGCCTCGCGGACGTAGGACTCGAACTCCTCCTTGGACCAGCCGCGGCGGCCGTACCCGACCATCGCGAAGCTGGCGGGCAGGAGACCGCGGTTGGCCAGATCGTAGATCGCCGGCAGCAGCTTCTTGCGGGCCAGATCGCCGGTGACGCCGAAGATGACCATGCCGCCGGGGCCGGCGATCCGCGGCAGCCGCTTGTCACGGGGGTCACGGAGGGGATTGGTCCATCCCCGGGCCCCCGTGCGGGGCGCCGCGGGATTCTGCAGCGTCGAACGTCCGTTGTCCATGGCTTCCTTAAATCGGTTCCGGTTACGTCTCCGGGGGTTCTAGCGCAGGCGCTCCAGCTTCGCGCCGATCGCGTCGAGCAGCTGCAGCCAGGAGTCGACGAACTTGTCGACGCCCTCCTTCTCCAGGACGGCGAACACATCGTCGAGGTCGATGCCGGCGTCCGTGAGGGAGGACATGAGGGCCTCGGCGTCCGCGCCGGTTCCGGTCAGCGTATCGGAGATCGGCGTGTCGAGGGCCGCTTCCGCCGTCGCGCGGAGGGTCTTCTCCGGCATGGTGTTGACCGTGTGCGGGCCGGCGAGTTCGGTGACGTAGAGGGTGGCCGGGTAGACCGGGTTCTTCACGCCGGTGGAGGCCCACAGCGGGCGCTGGACGCGGGCGCCTGCCTCGGCCAGGGGGGCCCAGCGCTCCGCGTCGGCGGCGTAGGCGCGCTCGAACTCGGCGTAGGCCAGGCGGGCATTGGCGACGCCTGCCCTGCCGCGCAGCGCCAGCGCCTGCTCGGTGCCGATGGCCTCCAGGCGCTTGTCGATCTCGGTGTCGACGCGGGAGACGAAGAAGGACGCGACGGAGTGGATGCGGGACAGATCCAGGCCCTTCTCGCGGGCCTTTTCAATGCCGGCGATGTGCGCCTCGACGACCTGGCGGTAGCGGGCCAGCGAGAAGATGAGCGTGACGTTGACGCTGATGCCCTCGGACAGCGCCTCGGTGATGGCGGGCAAGCCGGCGTCGGTGGCCGGGATCTTGATCATCGCGTTGTCCTTGCCGACGCGCTCCCACAGATCGCGCGCCTGCGCGATGGTGGCGTCATGGTCGTCGGCGTAGCGGGGGTCGACCTCGATGGAGACGCGGCCGTCGAAGCCCGCGGAGGCGGCGTGGACCGGGGCCAGGGCGTCGCACGCGCGGCGGACGTCGTCGATGGCCATGGTGAACACGGCCGGGGCGGCGCCTGCGCCGTCCTTCGCCAGCTCGGTCAGCTGGGCGTCGTACGCGTCGCCGGCCGTCATCGCGGTGTGGAAGATCGCGGGGTTCGTCGTCACGCCCACCACGGCGAGCTCCTCGACGAGCGAGTCGAGCTCACCCCCGTCCAGGCGCTGCCGGGAGAGGTCGTCGAGCCAGGCGGAGGTGCCGGCGGCGGCGAGGTCGGAGAGGTTCTTGTTCGTCATGTCCGTTGCCTTTCTCTGGTTCGGTGGGGGAGGCCGTGACGCGCCCGGCCACGGGCACGCCGCGGCGCCCCGGACGTCGGCCCGGGGCGCCGGTACGGGATCAGGCCCGCGCGGCCTGGATCGACTCGCGGGCGGCGGCGACGACGGCGTCCACCGTCATGCCGAATTCCTCGAACAGCTTCTGGTAGGGCGCGGAGGCGCCGAAGTGCTCGATGGAGACCGGGCGGCCGGCGTCGCCGAGGTGGCGGTACCACGGCATCGCGATGCCGGCCTCGACGGAGACACGGGCGCGGACCCCGGCGGGGATCACCGACTCGCGGTATCCGGCGTCCTGCTTCTCAAACCACTCGAGGCACGGGACCGAGACGACGCGGGCGGCGACGCCCTCGCCGGCCAGCACATCAGCGGCCGCGACGGCGATCTGGACCTCGGAACCAGTGGCCATGAGGATGACATCCGGCTCGCCCTCGGCGTCGCGCAGGACGTAGGCGCCGCGGCGGACGCCCTCGGCGGCGAGCTCCTTCGTGCCCTCGAGCACCGGGACATTCTGGCGGGTCAGGGCCAGGGCCTTCGGCCCGGCCGGGCCGTCGATGACGGCGGCCCACGCGGCGGCGGTCTCGTTGGCGTCGGCCGGGCGGAACGTCGTCATGCCCGGGATGGCGCGCAGGGTGGCCAGCTGCTCGATCGGCTGGTGCGTCGGCCCGTCCTCGCCAAGGCCGATGGAGTCGTGCGTCCAGACGTAGATGGGGGAGATGCCCATCAGGGACGCCAGGCGCACGGCCGGGCGCATGTAATCGGAGAAGATGAGGAACGTGCCGCCGTAAGGGCGGGTGCCGCCGTGCAGCGCGATGCCGTTGAGGATGGAGCCCATCGCGTGCTCGCGGATGCCGAAGTGCAGGTTGCGCCCGTAGGGGGAGGTGCTCCACGTGCCGGTGGCGATCTCCTCCGGGCCGAACGACTTCTCGCCCTTGATGACCGTGTTGTTGGAGCCCGCGAGGTCGGCCGAACCGCCCCACAGCTCCGGCAGGGCCGCACCGAGCGCCTGCAGCGCCGCTTCCGAGGCCTTGCGCGTGGCGACGCCCTTGGCGTCCGGCTCCCACGTCGGCAGGTCGGCGTCCCAGCCCTCCGGCAGGGTGCGGGCGGCGAGGCGGTCGAAGAGCGCGCGGCCCTCCGGGTTGCGCCGCGACCAGGCGTCGAAGGACTCCTGCCACACGGCGCGGGCCTGCTTCGCGCGCTCGCCGAGGGCGCGGGTGTGGGCGATGACCTCGTCGGAGACCTCGAAGGTCTTCTCCGGATCGAAGCCGAGCTCCTGCTTGATCAGGCGGACCTCGTCCTCGCCCAGGGCGGCGCCGTGGGAGGCGCCGGTGTTCATGGCGTTCGGGGCCGGGTAGGCGATGACGGAGCGCACGCGGATGAAGGTCGGGCGCTTGACGTCGGCCTTCGCCTCCTCGACGGCGCGCTCGAGGGCCGCGACATCCTCGCCGCCGTTGACCTCGATGACCTGCCAGCCGTAGGTGCGGTAGCGATCGGCGACGTTCTCCGTGAAGGCGATGGTGGTGTCGTCCTCGATGGAGATGCCGTTGTCGTCCCAGAAGACGATGAGGTTGCCGAGCTGCTGGGTGCCCGCGAGCGAGCCGGCCTCGGCGGTGACGCCCTCCTGGACATCGCCGTCGGAGGCGATGACGTAGACGTAGTGGTCGAACGGGGACTCGCCGGCCGGGGCCTCCGGGTCGAACAGACCGCGCTCCCGGCGGGCCGCCATCGCCATGCCGGCGGCGGTGGCCAGGCCCTGGCCCAGCGGGCCGGTCGTGATCTCGACGCCCTTCGTGTGGCCGTACTCGGGGTGGCCCGGGGTGAGGGAGCCCCACGTGCGCAGCGCCTTCAGGTCATCGAGCTCCAGGCCGAACCCGGCGAAGTAGAGCTGGATGTACTGGGTGAGGGAGGAGTGGCCGCAGGACAAGACGAATCGGTCGCGGCCGACCCACTCCGGGTCAGCCGGGTCGTGGCGCATGACGCGCTGGTACAGCGTGTAGGCCAGCGGGGCGAGGCTCATCGCGGTGCCCGGGTGGCCCGAGCCGCACTTCTGGACCGCGTCGGCGGCCAGCACGCGGGCGGTGTCGACCGCGCGAGTGTCCAGGTCCGTCCAGTCGTCGGGGTACTTGCGCTCGACTCGCGCCTGCAGCTCCGGGGAGAGGGTCACGTTCGTCGTCCTCCTGAGTAGGTCGTCGGGGGTGTCCGGCGGGAACGGCCGCGGCGCGCGACGGCGCCGGGCCCGCATTCCGGCCCGTTGCCCACAGTCTAGGGGGCCGCCCGGCATTCGCGCGGACGGTCCGTCGGCAAGTTCCCGCAACCGGCCCGCACCATGCTCGACCCGCCCGGGCAACACCCGCCCACACAGACCCGGGCCCGGAATGCCCCCGGGGTATCGGCGGGGCGGTGCACGTCCCGGCGATCGCAGCGGCTACGATTCGATCCCGTACCGGGGCGGCCCGCCCGGATCCGGCGCGGGGGCACCCTTCAGCCGCCCCGCGCGGGCGATCGGGAACCGCGGCGCCGCCCCGTCCGACCGTTACGGAGGCCGGACGACACCCACGACCCGCAGGAGGACCATTGCTGGACACCGTCAAGGCGTACGTCGCGCTGACGAAGCCCCGCGTGATCGAGCTGCTCCTCGTCGCCGCCATCCCCGCCATGCTGCAGGCGGACCGCGGCCATGTCGACGTCCTGCTCATCCTCGGCACGCTCGTCGGCGGCTGGATGGGCGCGGCGGCGGCGAACACGTTCAACATGGTTGTCGACTCCGACATCGACAAGGTCATGCGGCGGACGTCCAGGCGCCCCCTGGCGAAGCAGACGGTGAGCAACCGCGCGGCCCTCATCTTCGGCGCCGTGCTGACGCTGGTGAGCTTCCTGTGGCTGTGGCTGCTGTGCAACTCGCTGCTGGCCGCCGTGTTCATCCTCCTGACGATCGCGTTCTACGTATTCGTCTACACGATGTGGCTGAAGCGCCGCACGGACCAGAACGTCGTCTGGGGCGGCGCGGCCGGCTGCATGCCGGTGCTCGTCGGCTGGGCGACCATCACGGACAACTCCGCCCACGTCACCGGCTCCGCGCACTGGTGGCAGGCCATCGTCCTGTTCATGGTCATCTTCTTCTGGACGCCGCCGCACACCTGGGCCCTGGGCCTGCGCTACCGCGAGGACTACGAGGCCGCCGGCGTGCCCATGATGCCCGTGGTGAAGGCCCCGCCGGAGGTCACCATCCGCATCATCTGGTACACGGTCGCCACCGTCGTCACCACGCTGCTGCTCGTGCCCGCCGCGGGCCTCATCTACCTGCTCGTGGCGCTCGCCGCCGGCATCTGGTTCATCATCGCCGCCGTCCAGCTGCACCGCGGCGTTCTGGCGGGCGAGGAGATCAAGCCGATGAAGCTGTTCCTGCTTTCCAACAACTACCTGGCGCTGGTCTGCGTCGGCCTGTCGGTCGACGCGGTGCTGGGCCTGACGACGGTGTCGCAGATGCTGCCCTGACGCCCTCGCGCCCGAACGGGGCGCAGGACGCATGCCCGCCCCGGCGGGCCTATGGCAGCAGCACGATGGCGCCGGTTGTGCGCCGCGCCTCCAGGTCCTCATGGGCGCGGGCGGCGTCGGCGAGCGGGTACGTCGCCGAGGTGCGCACGTCCAGCTCACCGCGGGCGACGCGGCCCAGGACGTCACCGGCGCGCTCGCGCAGCTCCTCGTCCGTCGCGATGAAGTGGCGCAGGTGCGGGCGGGTGAGCATCAGCGACCCGTGCTTGTTCAACTCCTGCGGGTCGAACGGCTCGACGGCGCCGGACGCCGCGCCGAACAGGACGACGAGCCCCCGCACCCGCGCCGAGGCGAGCGAGCCCGCGAAGGTCGCCCGGCCGACGCCGTCGAAGACGACGTCGACGCCGCAGCCGCCCGTGAGGTCCCTGACCCTGTCCGGCACGTCGTCGCCGTAGAGCAGGACGTGGGCGGCGCCGGCGGCGCGGGACAGCTGCGCCTTCTCCTCCGTCGACGTCAGGGTGATCGGCGTCGCGCCGAGCGCCCGCGCATATTGCGTCAGCAGCAGGCCGACGCCGCCTGCGCCCGCGGTGATGAGGCAGGTGTCGCCCTCCCCGAGGTGCGCCACGGACGTCGCCAGGAAGTGCGCGGTGCAGCCCTGGAGCATGACGGAGGCCGCGGTCTCCGCGGTGATGCCGTCGGGGACCGGGACCAGCCGCCCGGCGGGCAGCACGGTGCGCTGCGCGTAGGAGGCGTCGTCGTCGCACCACGCGACGCGGTCGCCAGGGGTCAGGCCGCGGACGCCCTCGCCGACGGCCTCCACGATGCCGGCGCCCTCGCCGCCCGGGATGAACGGGAGGTCGCGGGGGTAGATGCCCTCGCGCTGGTAGACGTCCGTGTAGTTGACGCCGGCCGCCTCGACGCGGACCAGGGCCTCGCCGGGCCCCGGCTGCGGATCGGGGAGGTCGGTCGCGTGCTCGAGGACAGACGGTCCGCCGAATTGCCTGACGATGATTCCTTCCATGGCGCCATGATACGGACGCGTCCCCGGAGCGGAACCGTGTGCGCGTCAGACGGTGGCGGCGCGCTCGGAGTCCCCCTTCGGGGAGCCCGTGGCGCGGGCGGTGCCGCCGAGGCGGCGCCGGCCGAGCTGGAAGATGATGGCGGTCAGCGCGACGACGACCGAGGAGCCGCCGACGTGAAACGGCACGAGGACCTCCGGCACGCCGGTCCAGTACTGCGTCATGCCGATGCCGGCCTGGACGACGATGGCGGCGATGAGCCACCAGGTGCGTGTGACGACGGGCGCGCCGGCCCGGGCGGCGAGCAGCCCGAACAGCAGGCCGATGGTCAGGCCGAGGTACAGGTACATGAAGCCGGCGTGGATGTGGCTGAGTTCGATGATGGGCAGCTGCAGGCGGTCCTCCGGCATGACGGCGGCGTCGCCGGCATGGGGACCGGCACCGGTGACCATCGTGCCCGTGACCAAGGTGCCCGCCATGGCGATGCCGGCGCCGGCGGCGAGGCCGCGGAGCATCGGCGGGTAGGTGTCGGTCGGGGGCCCGTCGTCGGGGTCCTGGACCTTGACGTAGAGCATGCCGGCGAGCCAGACCAGGAGCATCGACGGCAGGAAGTGCAGGGCGACGACGTACCACTTCAGGTCCACGTGGACCGAGATGCCGCCGATGACGGCCTGCAGGATGATGCCGAGGCCGTTGATGACGACCAGCCAGAGGATCGCGCTGCGGCGGCCCGCACGCAGGACCGCGAGGAACGTAGCGATGGTCACGGCGATGAGCACGAACGTCAGCAGGCGATTGCCGAACTCGATGGCCTGGTGAAGCACCGGCGCCGCGCCCTCGACCGGCACGAAGCTGCCGGGGTGGCACTGCGGCCAGGTGTCGCAGCCCAGGCCCGATCCCGTCACGCGCACGATGGAGCCGGTCACCGTGATGCCGCCCTGCGCGATGAGGAGCAGCAGCGCCAGGATCTTCTGGAGCCGCATGGACGGCAGGGGGAGGAACTGGAGGGGCAGCTTCGGCTCCGCGGGGGCGTGCGCGGTCGCCTTGTTCGTGGGTGTCACGGGGCCGATCCTACCCCCTGCGCGGGGTGGCTCCCGAACCGCGCCGGGCCCGTTCGGGGGTGCCTCCGGGGGCATGCCCGGGGCAGCTAGTCGGAGGTCGAGTCGAAGCGGAACCAGCGCAGCGCCGCCCACGTCGCGACGGCGAACCAGGCGAGCAGGATAAGGCCGCAGATCCACTCGATGCGGCTTTCGAACGCGCCCATGATCGCCTCGGTGAGGGCGACCGACGGGACGACCGACAGCGCGTCGACCGCACCGTCCGACAGGCCCGGGCCGAGGGCGACGAGCGCCGCGGCGCCGACGAGCACGAACCAGATGAGGTTCGCCAACGCGAGGATGAGCTCCGCGGACATCGTGCCTCCCATGAGCAGGCCGATGACGGTGAACACGGCGGTGCCGAGGAGCATGATCCCGAACGCGGCGGCGAACTCGCCAATCGGGGCCCGCATGCCCAGGGCGACGGCGACGGCGGTGAACAGAACGTACTGCAGGATGGAGACGCACAGCACGGCGCCGGTCTTGCCGGAGATGATGGCCCACTTCGGCAGGCCCGATGCGCCGATGCGCTTGAGCGCCCCGTAGCGGCGGTCGAAGCCGACGGCGATGGCCTGGCCCGTGAATCCCGCGCTCATCGAGGCGACCGCGAGCGAGAACGGGTACACCGCCCTCAGCGGGTCCTCGGCGTCGAGGACGGGAACGAGGGTGAAGCCGACGAGCAGCGCCAGCGGAATGAAGACGGACAGGAGCAGCTGCTCGCCGTGGCGGAGGATGAGCACCGCCTCCATGCGCGTCTGCGCCAGCAGGATCCGCCCGATCGAGTTGCGGCCCGGGGCCGGGGCAAACGTCCCGGCGGGGAAGCGGCTTCCGGTGTCGGTCACGATCAGTTCCTCATCTCTCGGCCGGTGATGTCCAGGAAGACGTCCTCCAGGCTGCGGTGGACCACTCGCAGCTCCGTGATCAGGACCCCCTCGGCGGCGCACCACGCGGCGAGGCGCGCGATGCCGTCCGGGTCGCCCGCTCCGGAGAGTCGGTACCGCTGCGGCGCGGTTTCGGCCACCGCGATGCCGCCGCCGAGATCCGACGCCATCCGGGCCGCGTCGACGGGCTCCTCAAGTTCGACGTCCACGCCGCCGGAGGAGGCGATGCCGGTCAGCTCCGCCGGCGTGCCGCAGGCGACGGTCCGCCCCCGGTCGATGATGTGGACATCGTCGGCGAGCGCCTCGGCCTCGTCCATGAAGTGCGTCGTCAGCACGATGGTCGCGCCGTCGCGGCGCAGCGACGAGACCAGATCCCACACGGCGATGCGGGACTGCGCGTCGAGGCCCGCCGTCGGCTCGTCGAGGAACACGAGCTCCGGCCGGCCCACGAGGGCGCAGGCGAGCGACAGACGCTGCTGCTGGCCCCCGGACAGGCGCTTGTAGCTGGTGCCGCGGTGCCGGGCCAGGCCGACGACGTCGATGAGCCAGTCCACGTCCATCGGGTTCGCGGAGTAGGAGGCCGCGAGCTCCAGCATCTCGCCGACGCGGATGCCGGGGTAGGCGCCGCCGCCCTGGAGCATGATGCCGATGCGCTCGCGGAGGCGGTCGGCCGCCCGCCACGGGTCCATGCCCAGCACCTCCACGGTGCCGGCGTCGGGGCGCAGGAAGCCCTCGCACATCTCGATCGTCGTGGTCTTCCCCGCGCCGTTGGGGCCGAGCAGGGCCAGCACGCGGCCCCGCTCCAGCTCCAGATCCAGGCCGTCGACGGCGGCGACGCCGTCGTAGCGCTTCGTCACGCCTGACAGGCGCAGGGCGGGTGGGGTTCCGGTGGTCACGGGCAACCATCCTAAGGGACGCGCGGCGAACCCCCGCGGAACCCCCGCGAGGATCAGCGCACGCGGAATACCCGGGTACGCGCGCCGATGGCCGCCAGGATGGCCATGCAGGCGACGAACGCGACGGCGGCGCCGACGTAGATCTGAAGCACCGTCAGCGGCGGCAGGCCGAGCCCGCGGGGCAGCACGAAGAAGCTGAACAGCGCCGAATACACGACGACGGCGACGCGGAACGCGCCCCGGTTCGCCCACGCCGACAGGGGCACGATGGCCCACAGCAGGTACCACGGGTGGACGACGGGGAAGACGATCACCATGACGAACATTGCCAGGCCGTAGCCGCCGAGTGGGTGGATGCGGCCGCGGAACGTCGCCCACAGCATGCGCAGCATCCAGGCACCGGCCAGCGCCAGGCCCAGGGCATGGGTGAGCTCGATCGCCTGGTCCGAGACGTCGCCGATGCCCAGGAGCATGCCGAAGAGGCCGGAGAGTATGCCGATGAGCGTCGTCAGGCTCATCCAGCTGCGCACCGACGCGGCCCCGCCTTGCGACGTGATCCAGCCGAGACCGAGGCCCGAGCCCAGTGAAAAGGCGATGACGACGATCGCGGCGATCACGGCGATAACGGCGGCGGCGCGGACGACGGAGAGGACCGACGGCCCCCACCGGCGCGCCAGCGCCATGCCGGCGAAGCCCAGGCCCACGAAGCCGGTGACCTTGACCATGCCCGCCATCGCGATGAGCGCGCAGCCCGCGGCGAAGATCGCCCAGCCGCGCGGCGTCAAAGCGGGGGATCCTGCCTGCACCGGGGCGTCGGCGCCATGGGGTCCGGCCGGCCCGTGGAGCGCGAGCAGGCACGTCTCCAGACCCGCGAGCAGGAACGCCACCAGGATGGATTCATTGTGGATGCCACCGACCAGGTGCAGCAGCGTCAGCGGGTTGAGCACGCCGAGCCACAGCGCGTATTGCGGGGAGACGCCGCAGCGTTGGGCGAGCTTCACCAGCGACCACGCCGCGACGAACAGGGCGGCGACCGACACGATGCGATGCAGCAGCACCGACACCATGATGTGGTCGCCCGTGATCGCCGAGATGGCCCACGCCACCACCAGCGCCGTCGGTCCGTAGGGGCTGGGCGAGTGCGACCAGATGACCGGTACGGAGCGCGCCAGCGGATCCCGTGCGCCGAGGAGATCGACCGGGCCGGCCGTGTACGGGTCCATGCCGCGGTCCGCGATGGCGCCCTGCGCCAGGTACGAGTAGATGTCCTGCGTGAACAGCGGCGCCGTGAACATCAGCGGCAGCACCCAGCCCACGAACGTGCGGGCCAGCATGCCCGTGTCGACCGCGGTGACGCGCGAGCGCTCTCCCGCATGGACGAACGCGCCGACGCCGAGCCAGGCGAGCACGAGCATGCCCATGCCGACAAGAGTGACGATGGTCGTCGACTGCAGCATCCGGCCCAGGATCCCGCCGACCGGCGTGCCCCAGAGCTCGTTGCCCACGACGGGCGTCGCCCCGGAGCCGACGCCGCCGACCATGATCAGGATCGCGCCGAGCGTGCCGAGCCACCGCAGCGCCGTGAACCGCCGCAGCTCGCGGTGGTCGACGCGGTAGGCGAGCGGCACCCGGGTGTCCTGGTGCAGTGTCGCCGAACGCGATCCCGCGAGGCCCGCGCTTGGCAGCGCGTCACGGAGCCAGTGCGGGCTGAAGGTCCCGCGGATCGATTCGGTCACGCGCCCAGCCTAGCGGGACACCCGACGCACCCCGGGCAGGCGTGCCGCGACGTCCGGCCACGCGCCGATCGGTGCCAATCGGGCACGCGACCCGCCCGGATCGGGGCCATCTGGACATGCGAGCCGATATACGCAACACTTGTGTTGTCTAAAACCGGGGTGGCCGGTCGCGCCACCGTGCCCCCGCCCCGGCGACGGACGACGGACACGACGGACGCGACGCGAGGAGGTGACCGGGACCATGACTGGACGGACCAAGGGGGCCGATGGCGACACCCGTCGGCGCATCCTCCTGGCGTTGCTGGAGGCGAACCCCGCCAGCGCGTCAGAGATCGCCGCGGACCTCGGCCTCTCCGCCGCCGCCGTGCGACGCCACCTCGACATCCTCCTGGACGAGGGCCTCGCGGAGGAGGCGCCGGCGCACGGCCGCCGTGCACGGGGGCGGGGACGCCCCGCCCGCAGCTACCGGCTCACCGACGCGGGGCGGTCCCGCTTCGGCCACGGCTACGACGACCTGGCGGCGGAGGCCCTCGAGGCCCTCCGCGACGCCGGGGGCGAGGCCGCGGTCGAGGCGTTCGCCCGGCGCCGCGCCGCCCGCATCCTCGACGGCGTGGGGGCCGTCGGGGACGACGCCGATCTCGGCGAGGTGCTGGCCGAGGTCGTGGAGGCGTTCCGCCGCCACGGCTACGCCGCCACCATCAACGAGACCGCCGGCAACGTCCAGATCTGCCACCACCACTGCCCGATCAGCCACGTGGCGGAGGACTTCCCTGAATTGTGCGTCGCGGAGCACGCCGCGGTCGGCACCCTGCTGGGCCAGCACACCCAGCGGCTCGCTACCATCGCCGACGGCAACGGCGTGTGCACGACGAACATCCCCCTCACGCCCATCCGCCGCCCGGCGGACCCCACCCACGCCGCCGGCGGCGGCATCACCAGCCCGACCACGGCACCACAAGAAAGGAGCGGACAATGACCCTCGCCCAGGACAATTCCGCGCAGGTGCAGAAGCCGCAGACCGATGAGGAGATCATCGAGTCCATCGGCGCCTACCAGTACGGTTGGCACGACTCCGATGTCGCGGGAGCATCCGCGCGGCGCGGACTCTCGGAGGCCGTTGTGCGCGACATCTCCGCGAAGAAGAACGAGCCCGAGTGGATGCTCGAGAACCGCCTCAAGGCGCTCGGCATCTTCGACAAGAAGCCCCTGCCGACGTGGGGCGCCGACCTCTCCGGCATCGAGTTCGACAACATCAAGTACTTCGTCCGTTCCACCGAGGAGCAGGCCCAAACCTGGGACGACCTGCCCGAGGACATCAAGGAGACCTACGACCGCCTGGGCATCCCCGAGGCGGAGAAGCAGCGCCTCGTCGCCGGCGTCGCCGCGCAGTACGAGTCCGAGGTCGTCTACCACCAGATCCGCGAGGACCTGGAGAAGCAGGGCGTTATCTTCCTGGACACGGACACGGCGCTCAAGGAGCACCCGGATCTGTTCCGCGAGTACTTCGGCACGGTCATCCCGGCCGGTGACAACAAGTTCTCCGCGCTGAACACCGCCGTCTGGTCGGGTGGCTCGTTCATCTACGTGCCCAAGGGCGTCCACGTGGACATCCCGCTGCAGGCCTACTTCCGCATCAACACGGAAAACATGGGCCAGTTCGAGCGCACGCTCATCATCGTCGATGAGGACGCCTACGTGCACTACGTCGAGGGCTGCACGGCGCCTATCTACAAGTCGGACTCCCTGCACTCCGCCGTCGTCGAGATCATCGTCAAGAAGGGCGGCCGCTGCCGCTACACGACCATCCAGAACTGGTCGAACAACGTCTACAACCTGGTCACCAAGCGCACCAAGTGCGAGGAGGGCGCGACCATGGAGTGGATCGACGGCAACATCGGCTCCAAGGTCACCATGAAGTACCCGGCCGTCTGGATGACGGGCCCGCACGCCCGCGGCGAGGTTCTCTCCGTCGCGTTCGCCGGCGAGGACCAGTTCCAGGACACCGGCGCGAAGATGGTCCACATGGCGCCGCACACGTCGTCGAACATCGTGTCCAAGTCCGTCGCCCGCAACGGCGGCCGCGCCGCCTACCGTGGCCTCGTCCAGATCAACAAGGGAGCCAAGCACTCCACCTCGTCCGTCGAGTGCGACGCCCTGCTCGTCGACACGATCTCCCGCTCGGACACGTACCCGTACGTGGACGTCCGCGAGGACGACGTGACGCTGGGCCACGAGGCGACCGTGTCGAAGGTCTCCGACGACCAGCTGTTCTACCTCATGTCCCGCGGCATCGAGGAGGACGAGGCCATGGCGATGGTCGTCCGCGGCTTCGTCGAGCCCATCGCCAAGGAGCTCCCGATGGAGTACGCGCTGGAGCTCAATCGCCTCATCGAACTGCAGATGGAAGGGTCGGTCGGTTAACCCCATGACCACTGTCAACGACAACCAGACGGCCGCGGCCACGAGCCAGGCGGCGCACCGGGGACGCGTCCTCGCGAACAAGGGCGACGTGTTCTCCTCCTTCGACGTGAACGACTTCGCGGTGCCGAAGGGCCGCGACGAGGAATGGCGGTTCGTGCCGCTGCGCCGCCTCCGCGGCCTGCACGACGGCACCGCGGGCGACCCGGTTAACGCCGAGGTGACCGTCGAGGGCGCCGAGGGCATCGAGGTCACCCGCGTCAGCCGGGGCGACGACGCCCTGGGCCGCGCCGGCGCGCCCACCGACCGCGTCGCGGCGCAGGCGTTCAGTTCCTTCGACGAGGCCGTCGTCGTCACGGTCCCCGAGGGACACGTCTCCTCCGAGCCGATCACCGTCACCGTCGACGGCCCGGGCGAGGGCGCCGTCGCATACGGCCACCTGGTCATCGACGTCCGCGACAACGCCGAGGCCGTCGTCGTGGTCGACTACCGCGGCTCCGGCACCTACGCCGACAACGTCGAGTTCCTGGTGGGCGACTCCGCCCGCCTGGCCACCGTCGTCATGGCGAACTGGGCGTCCGACGCGGTGCACCTGTCCGCGCACCACGCGCGCATGGGCCGCGACGCCACGCTGCGCCACACCGTCGCCACGTTCGGCGGCGACGTCGTCCGCGTCATCCCCCGTCTGCGCTTCACCGCCCCCGGCGGCGACGCGGAGCTGCTGGGCGTCTATTTCGCCGACGACGGCCAGTTCTTCGAGCAGCGCCTGCTGGTCGACCACGCCGTCCCGAACTGCCGCTCCAACGTCATGTACAAGGGCGCCCTCCAGGGCGACCCGGACTCCGGCAAACCGGACGCCCGCACCGCGTGGGTCGGCGATGTGCTGATCCGCGCTGAAGCGGAGGGCACCGACACCTACGAGCTCAACCGCAACCTGGTGCTCACGCAGGGTGCCCGCGCGGACGCCGTCCCGAACCTCGAGATCGAGACCGGGCAGATCGCCGGCGCCGGCCACGCGGCCACCGTCGGCCGATTCGACGACGATCAGCTGTTCTACCTCCAGGCCCGCGGCATCCCCGAGGACGTCGCCCGCCGCCTGGTCGTCCGCGGCTTCTTCGGCGAGGTCATCAACCGCATCCCGGTCGAGTCCGCCCGGGAGCGCCTGGCCGGCCTCGTCGACGCCGAACTGGACACCGTCTCCCTCTAGCACCCGAATCCCGGCCGGGTCGCGCACGACGGGCGCCGCGGCAGGCACGCGGCCGGCGCGAGGCGCCGGAACGACCCCGGCCACCACGAACAGACATCACGAAGGACGGCCACCCACATGAGCACCCTCGAAATCAAGAACCTGCACGCCAATGTCCTCCCGACGGAGGAGGGCGGCGAGTCCAAG
Organism: Actinomycetes bacterium; assembly: GCA_023388385.1. Classification (GTDB taxonomy): domain Bacteria; phylum Actinomycetota; class Actinomycetes; order Mycobacteriales; family Mycobacteriaceae; genus Corynebacterium. Next base: position 21,013 of record JAEWGK010000203.1, read on the forward strand.
CCCATCCTCAAGGGCGTGGACCTGACCATCAACTCCGGCGAGACCCACGCCGTCATGGGCCCGAACGGCTCCGGCAAGTCCACCCTGGCTTACACCATCGCCGGTCACCCGCGCTACGAGGTGACCGAGGGCGAAATCCTCCTCGACGGCGAGAACGTCCTGGAGATGGAGGTCGACGAGCGGGCCCGTGCCGGCCTGTTCCTGGCCATGCAGTACCCGGTGGAGGTCACCGGCGTCTCCATGTCCAACTTCCTCCGTTCCGCCGCCACCGCGGTCCGCGGTGAGGCGCCGAAGCTGCGTCACTGGGTAAGGAGGTCCGCGAGGCGATGACGGACCTGGAGATCGACCCCTCGTTCTCCGAGCGCTCCGTCAACGAGGGCTTCTCCGGCGGCGAGAAGAAGCGCCACGAGATCCTCCAGCTCGATCTGCTGAAGCCCAAGTTCGCCATCCTGGACGAGACGGACTCCGGCCTCGACGTCGACGCTCTGCGCATCGTCTCCGAGGGCATCAACCGCTACCAGGAGGAGAATGACGGCGGCATCCTCATCATCACCCACTACCAGCGCATCCTGAACTACGTGAAGCCGGACTTCGTCCACGTGTTCAGCAACGGCCGCTTCATCGAGCACGGCGGCCCCGAGCTGGCCCTGGAGCTGGAGGAGCACGGCTACGAGCGGTTTATCGATGCTTAATCCCGCGCTGCGCGAGGATTTCCCGATCCTCTCCCGCACCGTCCGCGACGGCCGGAAACTCGTCTATCTGGACTCCGGCGCGACGTCCCAGCGCCCCCGCCAGGTGCTGGAGGCGGAGCGCCGCTTCCTGGAGACCTGCAACGCCCCGGTCCACCGCGGCGCGTACGAGATCGCCGAGGAAGCCACGGACGCCTACGAGGGCGCCCGCGAGGCCATCGCGCGGTTCATCGGCGCCGAGGACCACGAAATCGCGTTCACGAAGAACGCGACCGAGGCCCTCAACCTCGTCGCCTATGTGCTCGGCGACGACCGTGCCGGCGAGCTGGCGATCGGGGAGGGCGACGAGATCGTCATCACCGAGCTGGAGCACCACGCCAACCTCGTGCCATGGCAGGAGCTGGCGCGGCGCACCGGTGCCACGCTGCGCTGGTACGCCGCGACGGATGACGGCCGGATCGACCTGGACTCCCTGGAGCTCTCCGACAGGGTCAAGGTCGTCGCCTTCACCCATCAGTCGAACGTGACGGGTGCCGTCTCCGATGTCGCCGAGATCGTCCGCCGGGCGAAGGCCGTCGGCGCGCTCACCGTGCTCGACGCGTGCCAGTCGGTGCCGCACATGCCGGTGGACGTCAAGGAGCTGGGCGTCGACTTCCTCGCCTTCTCCGGCCACAAGATGCTCGGCCCCAACGGCGTCGGCGCCCTGTGGGGCCGCGCGGAGCTGCTCGACCAGCTGCCGCCGTTCCTCACCGGAGGCTCGATGATCGAGGTCGTCGCCATGGACGGCACGACGTTTGCGGCCCCTCCGCAGCGTTTCGAGGCCGGCACGATGATGACCAGCCAGGTCGTCGGCCTCGGCGCCGCCGTGGAGTACCTGGGGAAGGTCGGGATGGACAACGTCGCGGCACACGAGCACGCGCTCACCGCCGCCGCCCTCGACGCCCTGCAGGAGATCGACGGCCTGCGCATCATCGGCCCGACGGAGGCCGTCGATCGCGGCTCCGCCGTCTCCTTCGAGGTCGACGGGGTCCACCCGCATGACCTGGGCCAGGTCCTCGACGACCGCGGCGTCTGCATCCGGGTCGGCCACCACTGCGCGTGGCCGGCGCACCGCGCGCTGGGGGTCCAGTCCACCGCCCGCGCGTCGTTCTACCTTTACAACACCCTCGACGAGGTCGGTGCCCTGGCCGCCGCGATACGCGACGCGAAGGAATTCTTCGGCGCGTGACGCGTTGACCGGGACAAGGACACGCCGAGACATGAGGAAGCACCCATGAAACTCGAGTCGATGTACCAGGAAGTCATCCTGGACCACTACAAGCACCCGCAGCACAGTGGGCTGCGCGACCCGCACGATTGCGAGGTCCACCACGTCAACCCCTCCTGCGGCGACGAGCTGACGCTGCGCGTGCTGCTGTCGGAGGACGGGAAGACGGTCGAGGACGTCAGCTACGACGCCGTCGGCTGCTCCATCTCGCAGGCGTCGACGTCGGTCATGGCCGAAGAGATCGTCGGCCGCCCGCTGGGGGAGGCGATGGAGAAGCTCGCCGAGTTCGAGCGGATGATCACCTCCCGCGGCACGGTCGAGGGCGATGAGGACCTCATCGGCGACGGCATCGCCTTCCAGGGCGTGTCCAAGTACCCCGCCCGCGTCAAGTGCGCGCTGCTGGGCTGGAAGGCGTTCCAGGCGGCGGCCGCCGAGGCGCTGGAACAGAAGACCGGCGCGGGCGAATAGACCGCCACCCCCGACGGAACGGACGGACGGCCCCGCCGGCACCCACGACCGACGCGAACGAGCGCCCACCGGGCGCGGAAAGGAACGAGATGGCCGACGACGCCACCGGCGCGCAGCTCTCCGACGACGAGGCCCGCGCCGCCGAGGCCGCCCAGGAGCAGGCGGCCCAGTACAACCCCGGCTTGGAGGCCGGCGGTCCGCTCACCGTGCCGCCGCGCCCGGAGCAGACCCCCGAGGACGACCAGCTGGCCCTGAAAATCGAGGACGCGATGTTCGACGTCGTCGATCCGGAGATCGGCATCAACGTCGTCGACCTCGGCCTGGTCTACGACATCTGGGTCGAGGACGGCTCCACCGCCGTCATCCACATGACGCTGACGACGCCGGCGTGCCCCCTGACGGACATGCTCACCGCCCAGACCGAGTCCCTGGTCATGGACGTCGACGGCGTCGAGGACTTCCGCATCAACTGGGTATGGTCCCCGCCGTGGGGCCCGCAGATGATCACCGAGGACGGCCGCGACCAGATGCGCGCCCTCGGCTTCTCGGTCTAGTCCGCGCCCGTACCGCCGGCCCGGTTCACGCGAAGCGTGACGACGACGCCCCTCCCGACGGCCATCCGGCCGGGGAGGGGCGTCGTCACGCGAACGCGTGGACGGCGGCGTTCACCGCACCATGCCCACGGACTCCGAGGTGGTGTCGTGGCGGCCGAGGTCGGCCGTCGCCAGGTCGACCCTCGGTGCGCCCGTGACCAGCCGGTGACCCAGCCACAGTGCCAGGAACACCGGGATGCCTGCGTAGGGCGCCAGGAGGGCGAAGATGTCCTCGCCCGTCGTCGCAGGCTCGTAGGCCTGACCCAGCACGACGAGGAAGCACAACACCAGCGCGACCAGGGCGCCGAGCGGGAAGAACGGGGCCCGGTAGGGCAGCTCCGACAGGTCGTGGCCCTGGGCCTTCAACGCCAACCGGAAGCGGAAGTGGCTCCACGAGATGCCCATCCAGGTAATGAATCCGGCGAGCGCGGACAGCGTAAGCAGGAACGTGTACGCCGCGCCGTCGCCGACGATTGACGTGATGAAGCCCGCCATGCCGATGAGAGTCGTGGCGACGAGGGCGCGCATCGGCACGTGGTGCTTGTTCAGCTTCGCGAAGAACCTCGGCGCCTGACCCTGGCGCGACAGCGCGAACAGCATGCGCGTCGACGCGAACAGGCCCGAGTTGCCGGCGGAGAGGACCGACGTGAGGATGACGGCGTTCATGAGACCCGCCGCGACGGCGATGCCCGCCCGGTCGAAGACCAGCGTGAACGGGGACACCGCGATGTTGTCCTCGGCGGAGTTCAGCAGGTTCGGATCCGTGTAGGGGATGAGGAAGCCGATGACCGCGATCGCGCCGATGTAGAACAGCATGATGCGCCAGAAGATCGTGTGGATGGCGCGCGGGATCGTGCGCTCCGGGTGCTCCGCCTCGCCCGCCGCGACGCCGACGAGCTCCGTGCCCTGGAACGAATACCCGGCCGCGATGAACACCGCCAGGATCCCCAGCCCGCCGTCGACGAACGGGGCGTCGCCCGTCGTCCAGTTCTCGAAGCCGGGGGAGTCGCCGCCCATGATGCCCGCGATCATGGCGACGCCGATGACCAGGAACACGACGACCGTGATGACCTTGATGGCCGCGAACCAGAACTCGCCCTCGCCGAACGCGCGCGCCGACAGGGCATTGATGCCGAACAGGAGGGCCAGGAACAGCGCCGACCAGACCCACGACGGGACGTCCGGCAGCCAGTACTTCATCACCAGCGCCGCCGCGACGAGCTCCGCCGCCACGGTGATGGCCCAGTTGAACCAGTAGTTCCAGCCCATCGCGAAGCCGAACGACGGCGACACGAACCGCGTGCCGTACTCCTGGAACGAACCGGCGACCGGCAGGTACGCCGCCATCTCACCCAACGACTGCATGACCAGGTAGACCATGATGCCGATGAGCGCGTAGGCCAGAAGGGCGCCGCCCGGGCCGGCGTCCGAGATCGTCGCGCCCGAGGCGACGAACAGGCCAGTGCCGATCGAGCCGCCGATGGCGATCATGTTGAGGTGCCGCGCCTTCAGGCTGCGGCGGAGCTGCCCCTGGACTGGGGCCTCCGGATGGGTCACGGTGGTCTCCTTGGTGGGTGCGGGCCGCGCAGCCGGGCGGCGCGGTCAATCGGGGTGGATTTTATTCTGCGGATGTTTGTTTTCCGCATTTGACCCGAGGAAAGGTCCATACGGGGGTTGCCCGGCGGGGGTGAGGGGCGCCGTGGGACTGGCTTCCGGGGCGCGGAGGTTGACGGACCACGGCCATCGCACCCGCCGCCACGGCCCTCGGCGGGGGTTAACGC